>NZ_AP023367.1:15000-315000 GCF_014218335.1 Anaerocolumna cellulosilytica
CGAAGTCTAATGGAGGTAGAGCACTGAATATCCTAGGGGGCGTCAAAGCTTACCGAAGATTATCAAACTCCGAATGCCATATAGATGATGACCAGGAGTCAGACTACACGAGATAAGTTGGGTAGTCAAAAGGGAAAAAGCCCAGACCACCAGCTAAGGTCCCAAAGTGCGTGTTAAGTGGAAAAGGATGTGGGATTTCGAAAACAACTAGGATGTTGGCTTAGAAGCAGCCATACATTAAAAGAGTGCGTAATAGCTCACTAGTCGAGAGGTCCTGCGCCGAAAATGTCCGGGGCTAAAACACGACACCGAAGCTGTGGAATCATGTTTACATGATTGGTAGAGGAGCATTCTTAAAACGAAGAAGCGGTACCGTAAGGAGTCGTGGAGATTTAAGAAGAGAGAATGCCGGAATGAGTAGCGAGATAGAAGTGAGAATCTTCTAGGCCGAATATCCAAGGTTTCCAGAGTAAAGCTGATCTGCTCTGGGTAAGTCGGGACCTAAGGCGAGGTCGAAAGACGTAGTCGATGGACAACAGGTTGAAATTCCTGTACCTTATGAAAACAGAACTGTGGGGACGCAGAGAGAAAGCCAGAGCCGGGAATGGAAAAACCGGTGCAAGCGGGGTAGTAGTGTGGTAGGCAAATCCGCCATACAATACGAAGACGTGATGCGGACCGAACTCAAGAGTAGGGAAGCTGGTGAGCTAGCTGCCAAGAAAAGCCGCTATTGTTTTTCATAAGCCCGTACCGTAAACCGACACAGGTGGATGAGGAGAGAATCCTAAGGCCGACGGGAGAAGCATTGTTAAGGAACTCGGCAAAATAACCCCGTAACTTCGGGAGAAGGGGTGCCTGTAGAAATACAGGCCGCAGAGAATTGGCCCAAGCAACTGTTTAGCAAAAACACAGGTCTATGCAAAACCGAAAGGTGAAGTATATGGGCTGACGCCTGCCCGGTGCTGGAAGGTTAAGGGGAGATGTTAGGAGCAATCCGAAGCGTTGAACTTAAGCCCCAGTAAACGGCGGCCGTAACTATAACGGTCCTAAGGTAGCGAAATTCCTTGTCGGGTAAGTTCCGACCCGCACGAAAGGCGTAATGATTTGGGCACTGTCTCGACAATGCACCCGGTGAAATTGAAATACCAGTGAAGATGCTGGTTACCTGCGCCAGGACGGAAAGACCCCATGGAGCTTTACTCTAGCTTGATACTGGGATTCGGTATTGCATGTACAGGATAGGTGGGAGGCTGTGAAGTGGTGACGCTAGTTGCCATGGAGCCGTTGTTGGGATACCACCCTTGCAGTATTGGATTTCTAACATGTGCCCATGATCTGGGCAGTGGACAATGTCAGGTGGGGAGTTTGACTGGGGCGGTCGCCTCCGAAAGGGTATCGGAGGCGCTCAAAGGTCTTCTCAGAATGGTTGGAAACCATTCGCAGAGTGCAAAGGCATAAGAAGGCTTGACTGCGACACCGACGGGTGGAGCAGGTACGAAAGTAGGACTTAGTGATCCGGTGGTATAAAGTGGGATTGCCATCGCTCAACGGATAAAAGCTACCCTGGGGATAACAGGCTTATCACTCCCAAGAGTTCACATCGACGGAGTGGTTTGGCACCTCGATGTCGGCTCATCGCATCCTGGGGCTGTAGTAGGTCCCAAGGGTTGGGCTGTTCGCCCATTAAAGCGGTACGCGAGCTGGGTTCAGAACGTCGTGAGACAGTTCGGTCCCTATCCGGCGCGGGCGTAGGATATTTGAAAGGAGCTGACCTTAGTACGAGAGGACCGGGTTGGACGAACCGCTGGTGTATCGGTTGTACTACCAAGTGCACGGCCGAGTAGCCAAGTTTGGAAGGGATAAACGCTGAAGGCATCTAAGCGTGAAGCCCCCCTTAAGATAAGATATCCCATGCGAAAGCAGTAAGACCCCTTGAAGACGACAAGGTGGATAGGTTAGAGGTGGAAGTGTGGTAACACATGCAGCTGACTAATACTAATAGGTCGAGGGCTTGACCTAAAGATAAGGTTGAATATAAGGTAACTTATGTAAAGCTTTATCAGGTAATGTTCATAAATAGCAATGGTGTTTAATGTAGTAGTTTAAGTCAAGTATTGGCCTAGTGGCTCAGTTGGTTAGAGCGCCGCCCTGTCACGGCGGAGGTCGAGGGTTCGAGTCCCTTCTGGGTCGGTTAGTTAGAATATGGGATCTTAGCTCAGCTGGGAGAGCATCTGCCTTACAAGCAGAGGGTCATAGGTTCGAGCCCTATAGGTCCCATCTACCTAAAAAACGATAAACGCCGACGTGGCTCAATTGGCAGAGCAGCTGACTTGTAATCAGCAGGTTATCGGTTCGAGTCCGATCGTCGGCTTAGTGAGAAATCACTATAGCAATATTCTACAATGTAATTAATATGGATGGGTTCCCGAGTGGCCAAAGGGGGCAGACTGTAAATCTGTTAGCGACGCTTTCGAAGGTTCGAATCCTTCTCCATCCATTTGTTTTTAAAACAAAAATGTAATATGTAATTATTGGCGCGGGGTGGAGCAGTCTGGAAGCTCGTCGGGCTCATAACCCGAAGGTCATAGGTTCAAATCCTGTCCCCGCAATTCGAGAACTAATTGTTTTCGTACGAGTATAAAGAATTGTATTATTCTTTAGTGTCAACAAAGTTGACCTTGCCCAGATAGCTCAGTCGGTAGAGCAGAGGACTGAAAATCCTCGTGTCGCTGGTTCGATTCCGGCTCTGGGCATTTTTTATTGGTCATATCTTAGAATATGTTCAATAAATCTGGGATATTAGCTCAGTTGGTAGAGCACTTGACTTTTAATCAAGGTGTCCCGGGTTCGAGTCCCGGATGTCTCATTAGTAGAAAGGGGCTGTAAAAAAAGTCCTTAATTAAGAATCACCAGTTCCGACAGATGTCGATTCTGGTGATTCTTCGTTTTTTTATCTATTTTTTATGATAATGATTGATTTTTCCATAAAAGAGCGTGCACTTAATAAAGCTATGAGTATAGTTCTTGGATTTTATGCAGCCAACTTGTTTCTCTGCTTTTTATTATGATATTTATAAAGATTAAAACCACAAGAAATCAGTGTGAGTTCAAGAATTACGTTTTTCTCACCTCTTCGAAATAATCTTTTGTAGGACTTATCCCATTTTAAAATGCCAAATGTTCCTTCTGCCTGAATACTACGATTCATTCTCAACAGTGCGCCATGTATTGATTCAAGGTTTGTAATTACCTCTTGATGTATCGAGGTTAATTCCTGATTCATTCGAATGGTTCTGTTTTTGCTTGCCTTAGGACAACAATCGTTTTTAAATTGGCAGCCTTCACATGATTCACATTCATAGATTTCTTCGGTTCTGCCATATTTGTTTTTATAGACATGTTGTTTGCTTTTGAAGTGAAAAGTCTTTCCATTTGGGCATATCAAATTTTCATTCTCGTCTCTTTTAAAGTTGACTGCACGATATGGATTTTCGTGATACTTCTTATCGGATATTTCCTTTTTGAACATGGTAAATTTCATATACTTTTCCATTCCATGCTCTTCACAGTAAAGATAGTTATTATAGGAACCATAGCCTGCATCTGCAACTGGATACTTTGGATAATGACCATAGATTTCATTGAATTTTTCCATCAAAGGAACAAAGCATTCCATATCAGATGCATATGGTTTTACATCAACTACCGCTATATACTCATCACAGATAGCGGTCTGTAGATTGTACGCTGGGAGAAGCTGATCATTGCCCATATAATCCCGTTTTATGCGCATAAAAGTGGCATCGTAATCGGTTTTGGAATAACTGTTTCTTTCATTGCCACAGACTTCTATATGATGTGCATATGTCTTTAATCGATCTAGATATCCCTCTAATTCCTGATATTGTTTTTGCTGAAGACTTTTTCTATGACCACAACCAGATACAAACGTGGATTCCACCAGATTTGTTGCATTCTTGTACCTTTCCAAGAGTTCCGATACATATTCAACAGCATACTCGTCTCTCTTATCAAGTTTTACACCGAAATACCCTAATACGTCCTGGTTCATTGCATCAATCAGCATGGATATCTTTTTATAAACCTTTCCTCGGTTTTTTGTACAGGACTTTTTCCATACCCAGGTATAGCGGTTTGCATTTGCCTCTATTTTTGTCCCATCAATGTAGGTGTGTTCCAGGTCGACATGATTCTTTTCAAAAATATATGTATTCACATCCAAAAAAATCTGTTCAATGGAATCAGTAAGTTTATTTCGGATGATGTTGCCAAATGTAGCAAATGAAGGCGCCTTCATGCCATCAAGAAGATACATATACCGGATATCATTTCTGCAAAGTTTTTCGATTTCCCGCAGAGAGCAGATTCCGTGTTCCATGAAAGCAAAGAGTACCACTTTGAGGAGTTTCTGTTCATCACATCTTGGACGACCTGTTCTGTAGCCTTTCTCTACAAAATATTTTGATAGGTCGATGTGATCCATTACCTCACAGAAAGTATATACTGGATCAGATATATCAATTAGTTTTTCAATTTCCAATGGTAATTTTAGCTGTCGTACTGTATAATTATGATTGGTGTTTTTATTTAGTCGCATAAGTAATTATACCAAAAAATCGCTGAAGTCTCACGACCTCAGCGATTTTTCTTTTAGGGGAGTTTTTTTACAGCCCCTTTTTCTGTGTGTAAAATTATTTTTATCGTAGTTATTAAGGTATAAATAAATCAATTACGCATGATTCTTAAATTCCCCATTTATGCTTTGAAAATCAAAAAATATTCACAAATTAATCGATTTAATTTTAGTATGGTGAGTAAGCTTCTTGTAAATCAAAAAAAACAAAAAGTAAAAAGGGCTAAAGCTTTTAACGAGTTAATGAGCTATAATATCTATACCAGGGAAGCATTAAAATAATACATGGATAGATATAAAAGAGATTTCTTAAGCTCAAAAATAATGACAGGTCTCACTCAAATATAGTTTATTAAATATACAAACAACATGTGTCTAATAAACATACATCTAATATAATTTAGTCAAAGCTAAACTAAAAATCTGTTTTTACTTATATTAATTTTATGTATTGCATTATATTGCATTGTATAGTATATTATAGATATATATGAAGTTTTGGGACATTGTTATGGTATAATATTATACAATATTCTAAAATAATTTAGTGTTAATAATTAGGAATATATGTAAAACTAATCTTATCAGAGGAGGATAATATTATGAAGTTTTTTATTGACACAGCAAATGTAGAAGATATTAAAAAAGCAAATGAAATGGGTGTTATATGTGGTGTTACTACAAATCCATCTTTAATTGCAAAAGAAGGAAGAAATTTTGTTGAAGTAATTAAAGAGATTGCATCTATTGTGGATGGACCAATCAGCGGAGAAGTTAAAGCAACTACAGTTGATGCAGAAGGAATGATTGCGGAAGGTAGAGAAATAGCCAAAATTCATCCTAATATGATTGTAAAAATACCTATGACCGTAGAAGGTTTAAAAGCTACCAAGGTACTTGCTAGTGAAGGTATTAAGACAAATGTCACATTAATATTTTCAGCAAATCAGGCACTTCTTGCGGCTAGAGCCGGAGCAACTTATGTTTCACCATTCTTAGGCCGTCTGGATGATATTTCTTCTCCTGGTATTGATTTAATCAGAACCATATCCGAAATATTCGAAATATACGAATTAGATACAGAAATTATTGCAGCAAGTGTTCGTAATCCAATCCATGTTACTGACTGTGCTTTGGCAGGTGCTGATATTGCCACAGTACCTTATAGCGTAATTGAACAATGCACGAAACACCCATTAACAGATCAGGGTATTGAAAAGTTCCAAAAGGATTATAAGGCAGTATTTGGGGAATAATGAACAAAACATATATTTAGGAGGAACAATATGAGCAACATCGATACAATGTCAGTAAATGCAATCAGGGTATTATCTGCGGATGCAGTACAAAAAGCTAACTCAGGTCATCCTGGTTTACCTTTAGGTTCTGCCGCTATGGCCTATGAATTATGGGCAAAACATATGAACCATAACCCTAAGAATCCAACATGGGCAAATAGAGACCGTTTTGTTTTATCTGGTGGACATGGTTCAACTTTGTTATATTCTCTTTTGCATTTATTTGGATACGGTAATCTTTCAAAAGAAGACTTGGCAAATTTTAGACAGCTGGACTCTCTAACTCCGGGACATCCTGAATATGGACATACGGTTGGCGTAGAGGCAACGACAGGACCTCTTGGTGCTGGTATGGCTATGGCTGTGGGTATGGCTATGGGAGAAGCGCATTTAGCAGCAAAGTTTAACAAAGAAGGATACCCAATTGTTGATCATTATACTTATGTACTTGGTGGAGATGGTTGTATGATGGAGGGAATATCCTCTGAAGCCTTCTCTTTAGCAGGTACTTTAGCTTTAAATAAATTGATTGTATTATATGATTCTAATAAGATATCCATAGAAGGTGATACAGATATTGCTTTTACAGAAGATGTGAAGAAACGCTTTGAAGCTTTTGGGTTCCAAACATTAGTAGTTGAAGATGGAAATAACTTAGAGGAAATTGGAGCTGCAATTGAAGCTGCAAAAGCTGATAAAACAAGACCTTCTATGATTACTGTAAAAACAAAAATTGGTTTTGGTTCTCCTAAGGAAGGTCAGGCAAGTGCTCATGGTGAACCCTTAGGTGTTGATAATGTTGCAGCTTTAAGAGTAAAATTAGGCTGGCCATCTACAGAAGACTTCTTTGTACCAGAGGAAGTATATGATAACTTTAATTCAATTACAGAAAAGAATACTAAGATAGAAGAAGCATGGAATAAGTTGTTTAAAGAATACAGTGAAAAATATCCGGATATGAAAGAACTTTGGGATAAGCACCATGATGAAGCAATTGCCAAAGAATTATTAGATAGCGAGGATTTTTGGGCATATGCAGACAAACCCGATGCGACAAGAAATCTTTCTGGTATGGTTATCAATCGTATTAAAGATTTAGTTCCCGGATTTATTGGAGGTTCTGCTGATTTATCTCCTTCTACTAAGACTTATATGAAAGAAGAAGGAGATTACTCAAAAGATAATTATGCCGGCAGAAATCTTCATTTTGGTGTAAGAGAGTTGGCCATGGCTGCAATAGGTAATGGTCTTGCATTGCACGGTGGTTTAAGACCTTTTGTTTCAACATTCTTTGTATTTAGTGATTATGTAAAACCGATGGCAAGACTTTCTTCTTTAATGGGACTTCCATTAACCTTTGTATTAACACATGATAGTATTGGTGTAGGTGAAGATGGTCCTACTCATGAACCAATAGAGCAATTGGCAATGCTGCGTGCCATGCCAAACTTTACTGTATTTAGACCGGCGGATGCTACAGAGACCATTGCGAGCTGGTATTATGCTATAACTTCAACAAAAACACCAACCGCATTAGTTTTAACACGTCAAAACCTACCTCAATATGCGAATTCCAGTAAAGAAGCATTAAAGGGTGCATATATTATAGCCCCTTCTACTAAAGAGGTTCCTGATGCCATTATATTGGCGAGTGGTTCTGAAGTTGAATTGGGCGTTAAGGCAAAAGAAGAATTACTTAAAGATGGTATTGATGTACGAGTAGTCAGCGTACCTTCTATTGATGTATTTGAGCAACAGTCGAAAGAGTATAAAGAAGCAATATTGCCTAATAATGTAAGAGCCAGAGTTGCAATTGAAGCTGCTATTGATTTTGGTTGGGGTAAATATGTTGGTTTGGATGGAGCATACGTGACAATGAAAGGCTTTGGAGCATCCGCACCGGCAGCGAAACTATTTGAGAAGTTTGGATTTACAACTGAAAATGTTGTATCAACAGTAAAATCAATTCTATAATTCTATAATTATTATATAGCAATACAGTATAAGCAAGATTGAGAATTTTTATAATTGTATATGTTGTAATGAATACATTAATTTGAATCATTCATGTCTTGTTTTAATGATGATATAGTTATAAGACCCGGTTTTTGTTATGATTACCTTGAGAAGTGATGCAGAGGTAAAATATAACTATAAAGCTGGGTCTTTAATTTATACTATGTATAAAGGATTCTGTTTTTTAATACTGTAATTCTAATAAAACTTTAATATATAGCCATTGAAAATTACAATTATAACCGCTAGAATGATGATAGAGATTTTTTTCAGATGAAACCAGTTGAAAGAAAATATAAGAAAGAAAGGAATGCCACACAAAATTCTTTCAATATCATGTGGCAGTAATATGTCTGTTGGAAGATGTGTTATTATAGGTGTTATAATGGCTAAAATATTAGTTGTTGAGGATGAAAGCAAAATAGCTAGATTTGTGGAGCTGGAATTAAAATATGAAGGTTATGAAGTTGAAATTGCAGCTGATGGAAGGTCAGGACTTGAGAAAGCACTGCAAAAGGATGTGGATCTGGTATTATTAGATATTATGCTTCCAGGAATTAGTGGAATAGAGGTTTGCAGACGTATTCGTACAGAATCATCTGTACCAATCATAATGCTTACTGCAAAGGATGATGTAACCGATAAAGTTGCGGGATTGGACATGGGAGCGGATGATTATATGACGAAGCCATTTGCCATAGAAGAGTTACTGGCAAGAATTCGTGTAGCTTTAAACAGGCATACAAAGCTTGTTCAGCCTAAAGTAAATTTATTGCAAATTGGTGAGTTAAAGTTAAATCTGACCAGCCATAGTGCTTATTATGGTGACGAAGAGTTAACACTAACCAAAAAGGAATATGAATTACTGGAATATTTAATGCGAAACAAAAATATAGCTATCACCAGAGAACAATTGTTAAACAATGTATGGGATTATGAGTATTTAGGTGATACCAATGTTGTGGATGTTTATATACGTTATCTAAGACAGAAGATAGATGATAAGTATGGAATTAGACTTATCAATACGGTACGAGGGGTGGGTTATATTATCAAGGATGAAATTTAACTTAAAAGAATATATAAGACAGATATTAATTAAAATAGTCCTCCCATTTCGGCGAAAAAAAGAAGAGATTCTTGGTAATTTTCGTTTTTCCATAGCATTTAGAATCTCACTTCACTACTTAAAGTTGCTATTAATTAATGGCGGTATTTTCATAGCTGTTTTCTGCATCATGTATTATATGACAGAATGGAGATATAGCAGTAAAATGGCGCAAAACATCACCCAAAATCTGGAGGAATACAGTGTTGAAGATTTAAGTACTAATATATTGAATCAGTATAGAATAGATGGTATTAGCTTTAAAATTATTGATGAGAATAGAAATGAAGAATTATATAATGATATAGATTTTGATATAACAGATAAAAAGTTGTATTTTAATCGACTATACTACGATGACAGTTTAGGCGTATTGGATTCAATTATTATTCTTACACAAGAAGAGCAAATAATTTTGAATAGCCGGCCATTAACAGTGTATTTTCAATACGATATATCTGATAGTGATGATAAACTTAAGGATCTGCTGTTTGTGGTGACACTAGCTTATCTTGTTATGGTTTATATTATCATAAGACAGGGAAAAAAGAGCGATTTGAAGCTATTACAACCCCTGCATGAAATGTCTGCAATGGCAAATCGTTTAACGGTAAATAATTTAAACAGCCAGCGGCTTAATGTGGAAGGAACAAAAAATGAATTAAAGGACTTGGCTCTAGTTATCAATAATATGCTGGATAGGCTTGAAATTTCCTATGAAAGTCAAAAGCAGTTTGTTTCAGATGCTTCTCATGAACTTCGCACTCCTATTGCGGTAATTCAAGGATATGCAAACCTATTAAATCGTTGGGGAACAAAAAATGAAGAAGTTTTATTTGAGTCAATAGAAGCTATTAATAATGAGTCAAAGTCCATGCAGGATTTAGTAGAAAAACTTCTATTTTTATCCAGACACGATAAAAAGACATTAAAGTTAGAGAAAAAGAGATTTAATATGTGTCATGTGGTAGAAGACATGGTGAAGGAAACACGTTTGGTAACGACGAATCGTAATATTGAAAGTCCTGTATTAATGGATGTGGCCGTTTATGGTGATAAACAGGCTTTAAAACAGGCAATAAGAGTATTTATTGATAATGCTATCAAATATACAAAGGAAGGAGATACTATCCGTATTTCCTGCGAAAATGACGATGGTGACTGTATTATAACAGTTCAGGATACCGGTATTGGTATGACCAGAAAAGATGTTGAAAATATATTTGAGAGGTTTTACAGGTCAGACCAGGTTCGAAATGAAAAAATATATGGACATGGCCTTGGATTATCAATTGCTAAGCTAATAATATTAGGTCATACTGGAAGGATAAAGGTACGTTCTCAATTAACAAAGGGGACAAGCTTTATTATAACGCTGCCTAACCGCTATGAAAGATTGTAAAAGTCAAATAGCATTTATATATAAAGGTAACAGTCTGTAATAAAACCATGAAGCAATGAGAGGGCATAAAGAAATGCCTTACACTGTTTCATGGTTTTATTTAAAGTCAGGAGATTTAAGAAAATTAAGCACGGAATATGACACGGTCACTTTAGGAGGTATTTCTTGTCTAAAACTCCAAGTCCTGACTATTGAATAGTATTAATAAATAGGGTTTTTTATATGTACTCCTAGCTTGGGATGCTGCTGATTAATTTAAATCTTATAGGTAACAGCATCCAAAGTTAGAAAGCAAAGACTATAAATTTTTAAATTGAGCCATATACAAGTCGTAGTACATACCCTTCAGAGCTAGGAGTTCTTGGGAGGTTCCTTGTTCCTTGATACCTTGATCATCTATAACAAAAATGCGGTCTGCTTTTTGAATGGTTGATAAACGGTGTGCTATGACAAATGAGGTACGTCCCTTTAACAGGGTTTCAATACCTTGCTGCACTAATAATTCTGTATGGGTATCAATACTTGAAGTTGCCTCATCTAAGATTAATATTTTCGGCATGGATACCATTGTTCGGGCAAAGGCTAAAAGTTGTTTTTGACCTGCGGATAGTCCTGAGCCTCTTTCTTTTAATTCAGTATCATAGCCTTTTTCTAATTTGATAATAAAATCGTGAGCATTTACAGCTTTGGCAGCAGCAATAATTTCTTCATCAGTTGCGTCTAGCTTACCATAACGCAAATTATCTTTTATAGTTCCTGAAAACAAAAAATTGTCCTGTGTCATAATGCCCATTTGCTGTCTTAAACTCTCAATTGATACATTTTTAATATTGTAATTATCTATATAGATATCACCGCTTTGCACATCATAAAAACGGCTAATCAGGTTGACAATGGTTGTTTTACCGGCACCGGTAGGACCCACTAAGGCAATGGTTTCGCCAGGTTTAATATGGAAGCTTACATCTTTTAACACCTGTGTATCTTTGTCATAAGCAAAGGATACCTCATTAAATATAACCTCACCATTTATTTCAGGTAGTTCAACTACCTTATCACCATCTTCGATTTCCGGTTTGGTATCCATAATCTCAAAGATACGTTCTGCTCCGGATATATTGGTTATAAGTTGGTTGTAGAAGTTACTTAAATTCATAATAGGACGCCAAAACATGGAGATGTAGGTTCCAAAGGCAATTAAGGTACCTACTGGTACACTTTGATTTCCTGTCATTTTTACTCCTACAAAGTAAAGGGATACCATACCAAGCCCCCAGCAAAAATCTATAACCGGACCGAATGCATCGCTTAATCGGACTGCTTTTACAAAAGAGTCTCTATGCTCTGCTAACAGATCATCAAAGGCAGCAGCAGTTTCGCCTTCTGCCGTGAAGCTTTGTACAATTCGTATTCCGGATAAATCCTCGTGAATAAAGGCATTTAAATTGGAGCTTTTCTTACGGTGTATCCGCCATCTCATATGGGAGTAGACTTGGATTAACCACATACAGATAATTAACAGTGGAAGACTTATCATGGCAGCCAGAGCTAGTCTAAAATTCTTTAGCATCATAATTGCTACAACTGCACATATAGTAATAAAATCAGGTATTAAGGTGGTAACACTATTAGATAATACATCTTTTAAGGAATTAACATCCCCTATAATTCTTGCAAGAATTTTACCTGTTGGGCGACTGTCAAAAAAGCCAAAGCTTAGTTTTTGTATATGCGTGTATAAGTCCTGTCTTACGGTTAATAAGACATTGTTTGAAATTTTAGCCATAATATACATTCTTAACTTAACCAGTAATATAAGAATAGTGTTGATAATGACTGCAATGATTCCTAATTGTAATAATGATTTCGTATCCTTATTAGCAATATTAACGTCTATGGCATGCTCTACAATTAAAGGGTTAACCAGAGTTATTGTTACGGTGCAGGCCATAATAAGTAAAACTAGGATTATTTCTTTCTTATAAGTTAATAAATAACGAAATAACCTTAGCAAAGTTTTTATTTTACCGACACTAACGGATTTTTCGTCGTCTCGGATTGCATTTACTGACATTTAAGTTCCTCCTTTTGGTTTGTTTTAAGGTTTTTACCTTATTACATAGCCAGGGAATTATCATTTATATATTCACCGTACTGGGCTAGATAGGTTTTGTAATATAGCCCTTCTGAGCTTAACAGCTCTTCATGGGTACCTCGTTCAGCAATGGTTCCTTCTTCAAGAATTATGATTTCATCTGCATTTCGAACAGCTGAAATACGATGGGCAATAATTATCTTGCTTACATTTTTTAAATCATTTAAAGATTTTTGAATTAAATGCTCAGTTTCCATATCCAGTGCAGAAGTAGAATCATCTAATACAAGTATGGGTGTTTTTTTCGCCAGTGCCCTAGCGATACTGATACGCTGTTTCTGACCGCCAGATAAACCAACACCTCGTTCGCCAATGATGGTATCATACTGACTTTCCATTCGCTCGATAAAATCTCTTGCCTGTGCATTGGATACAGATTGAAGAATCTCTTCTTCGGTTATAGAACAACGTTTTCCAAGCTTAATATTTTCTGTTACAGTATCCGAAAACAGGAACACATCTTGCATAACAAGGGATATGTTTTTCCTAAGCTCATGTAGTGATAAATCTTTAACGTCAACCCCATCAAGCTTTATAGTACCTTGTTCTACATCATAAAAACGCTGCAAAAGATTAATTATAGAGGTTTTTCCTGCACCTGTTGCACCCATAATACCGATGGTTTTTCCATGACCAAGTTTGAAGCTGATGTCTTTTAGGATTTCTTTTTCTCCGTGAGAGTAAGATACATGGTTAAACTCAATATCACCTTTAACCTGACCCAACACAATGGGGCTTTCTTTTTCCTCAATAGAAGGTGTTTCTTGTAAGATTTTCTTAACCCTTTTGTTAGAGGCAAAAGCAGAAGCTAATTCATTGCTCAACCAGGCGAGCATTTCCATGGGCCATATAATATTATTAGAGTACTCAGTAAAAGCACCTAAAGTACCTAAGGAGATTTCACCGTTGATAACCATTACCCCACCAAAGATAATTACTGTAATTGGAAGTAATTTTGTAATCAATTGAAAATACGGATTGTATTTAACAAATATCTTTGATTGCTTCATATGCAAATCATAATATCTTTTGTTATGGGATAAAAATTTCTTTATTTCAAATTTTTCTCTTGCAAAAGCTTTTACGGTTCTAACACCTGCCAGATTCTCTTGGGCTACCGTGTTTAATTCTGCATTTTCTTCACTGATTTGCTCATAAACAACTCCTAGTTTCTTCTCCATAAGGAAGGCGATACAGGCTACGATAGGCATAGCAATAATCGGAATGATAGTAAGTTTGGGACTTAAGGATATCATACAATATAATACAATAGAGATATGAAACACCACTTCTATAACTAACATACCAACAAATCCCAAGGCATTCCAAAGCTTATCGACATCATCCTTGACATGTGACATTAATTCACCAGTGTTTTGTTTATCAAAGAAATGAACCGAAAGCGTTTGAATATGGCGGAACAAGTTGCGTCTGATATCACAGGCAATTTTAGAACTTACCAAATCAAAACTAAGTTCTTTTATATAGCCAAAAATACTGCGTCCTACACCAATGATTAAAATAGCAGTGAGAAGCTTGGTTAACTGGCTTTTGTCCTGACCAACTATAACATCATCTATGATTCTTTTTGTAATCTGAGGTGACAGCATATCTAAGGATATACTGACAATCATACAGACAATTGCAATTACATATACATACCAATACTTTCGTATGTATTTAGTTATTTTTTTCATTACTACCTCACATTCTGCCGCTACGGCGGCATAAAATCTGTTAAAAGAAGCTTTACAGGTTCTTTTTAAGAAGAGTTATATCTTTTTAACCACACAAAATAGTATTCTCAATGATACCCCCCATTTCTCAGTCCATGACCCTACAGACATCCCTTTTTGACAACTAACTAACAAGCTGATTGTAATGAATTAAAAATACACAGTTATTTTGTAATTCTTTTGATATTGGGTCTGAAAATGATTTTGTTAGAAAGTTACAAGTTACTTTTATGTATTAAATTGCCAATTACAGGCAAAAAAAACCGTGGTAAGATACCACGGCAATAAAAGTCATTATATGATATAGATAACCAAGCCAGATACAGCTGGTTAATTACATACTATAAAGAAACAATGATTGAGGTAATCTTACTAAATGTTATGCTGTTAATTCCATACGCTCTAAAAAATGTATTCATAAGTTTTACCTCTCTTTCTTTTATAGTCTTTCACCATTATAACACAATAGTAATTATTGTCAATAAAAACGTTATAAATTGTTAAAAGTTTTTTTACTAGCACCAAATATTTATCAATATTAATACTTCATTAATATTTTATTAAGTTTGTAAATATTCAAAAATTGTTCATATATGAATGGTATAATGTAAGGGTAAGCAAGTTCTACTGCATATAAAAGCTTATGGGATGAAGGATTGACAGAATAACAGGGGTATCCTTATAGGAGGAGAAAATGGATTTACCGATATTTTACAATGAAGAAGATGAATGGAAAAAAGTAATGCTGATGTACGATTCAGCATTAAAAGAAGTTAATACAAAACTGGAGATTTTAAATAATGAATTTAAATTAGATCATAAATATAATCCGATTGAACATATTACCTCAAGAATTAAGACTCCTCAGAGTATTGCTAAAAAGATACGACACAACGGAAGAGAACTGACGGTTGAAAATATAGTTAAGTATATTAATGATGTAGCAGGTATCCGTATTATCTGCTCCTTCACTTCAGATATATATAGAATTGCTGATTTAATTGCAAAGCAAAGTGATGTTCAGGTACTTAAGGTTAAAGATTATATCATGTGTCCGAAACCAAACGGATATACCAGCTATCATATGATTATTTCCGTACCTATTTTTTTGTCCAATACGATGGTTAATGTTAAGGTAGAGATACAGATACGTACAATTGCCATGGATTTTTGGGCCAGTCTGGAGCATAAAATTTATTATAAATTTGAAGGAAATGCGCCAGAGCGTATAAGTAAGGAATTAAAGGAGTGTGCTGATGTAATTGCTTTTTTAGACCATAAAATGCTTACTCTAAATGAAGAAATAAAGATGCATAATCCAGAAAATGAAATTGAACAGTACAAGGAGATTTTATCTGAGAATTTTCAGAATATGATAAGGGAATCTTACGGTACTGTTATTGATGAAGAGACAGAGGAGGAACAGGAGAAAGAGAACCTATCGCAGTCAGCAGAGGTCTTTGCACAGGCAGCAGTCAACGAAGTAGGTACTTTAGGGGACGAGGAAGCAGTCAATGAAGTGAACGCAGATAAGAAATCAGGAAAGAAAAGTCCAGAAAAAAAGTCTGAGGGAAAGCTGTTAAAGTTTTTCAGACCATAAATAGAGATTAACATAATTAGCAAAAAGATAGGCTTCCTTGGCAAAATAGGAGGCCTATCCCTTTTATAAGAAAGATGATTAGTCCAGTTTGAATTTTGATAATAAACCTGCAAGTCCGGTTGCAGCTTCACCACCGGAATTATATTCAAAGGGAACTTCTTCTACAGATTCAACCACTTCTGTGTTTTCTTCTACAGCTCTCATACTTAAGCCGATTTTACCTTCTTTAACATCTGTAATTTTAACAGTAACTTCTTGTCCTTCTTTTAACACTTCACCAGGAGATTTAATACGTTTGTTGCTTATCTGGGAGATATGAAGCAGTCCGGAAAGTCCGTCTCCGATGTTAACGAAAGCACCGTAGGGTGCAATTTTTTCTACAATTCCCTTTGTTATAATACCTACCTGTAAATGTGAAATTTTTGAATTTTTCTCAGCCAGGTTCTTATCCTTTTCTACTTCCTTACCGGAAAGAACCAGCTTGTTATTGCTTTCATCCACGGTAATTACGATTACCTGAAGCTCTTTATTTACCCAAGTTTCCGGTGTTTCTACGTATTGAAGAGATAATTGGGACGCGGGAATGAAAGCTCTGATACCCTCAAGGTAGGTAATCACACCGCCATTTACAGCTTGTGCTATTTTAACATCAATTATTTTTTTCTCTTCTTTATATTCCTTTAATTTTACCCAGGATAGTATACTGTCAGCTTCTTTTTTAGATAACAGGATATTTCCGTTACCGTCATCTTCTCTTATAACCGCTGCAGAAATTTCTGCCCCCACCTTAATGTCTGCTTTAATAGAAAATCTTGGGTCATGACTTAAATCTTCTAACCGGATAATTCCTTCCGCGTAATAGCCTAAGTCAACGGTAACTTCCGTATCAGATATACCAATTACAGTTCCCTTAACGATTTCACCTGCCTCAAGTTTGTGGAAGGAGCTATTTATCTGGTCTTCAAAATCTTTCATAGAAAGAGTAACCTCTGGTTGCTTTACCTGCTCTGTTGAAGTTTCATTATTTGTAGTATCCGGTGTTACATCAAAGTTATCTTGATTATTCATGAAAAATATCCTCTCTTTCAATCTATAATAGGCTAGCGAAACAACCTTTTTAATGAATGGAACTAGTCAAATCACCGTAAAAGGTTCGATGCGTTGACAAGCCACTTATTTTAGTGATTTCGCCAAACTTACTTATACTAAACTTAGAATTTCGAAATTACCTAAATTTCTAATGCCCCAATCTGACTTACTCATAGGTATTATACCATAGGTTTTTCTATTAATTCAAGAAAAGCTCTTAATATATCTGAATTACTTCAAATACTTCCTGCAAAAAGTGCTAAAATAATCAAATTGCTATAAGTTTGGGTGTATGATAAAATATAACTAATATGATTCTAAAAAATATAGAAAGGACAGGGACGAACGGAAAAGTATATGGAGAATAAAGAGAAGTTTCAAGAAATGTTAACAGATATATTAGAAGTCGCCAGAGTGCAAAGTAATCAATTGGGTATGAATGAAATAAAAAGTTTATTTGGAGATATGAACTTAAGTGAGGCCCAATATGAACATATATTTGCTTATCTGGCAGCCCATCATATACAGATTAAAGGCTACGTATCAAATATAACTGAGTATGCAGAAGCGGTACAAAAACAGGAGCTTGAAGAAGAGGAAGCAATGAAGGAATCTGCAACTGATGAAACAAGTAAGAAACAATCATCTAAAGATTCAGCGTATTTACAGATGTATTTGGAAGACTTAGAGGCAATATCAGCAGCGGAAGAGGGAGAAGAAGATTGTTTAGCAGATCGTATCCGCAGGGGTGATGCACGAGCCAAAAACAGGCTAATTGAAATTAATCTTAGAAGAGTTGTGGACATTGCACTAACCTATGAGAATCAGGGAATTACACTGGAGGACTTGATTCAAGAGGGAAATGTTGGGCTTATGAGTGCGCTGGAGGTTTTAAATGAGCTAACCCAAAAAGGGCAGGAAAAAGAATTTATTGAAGCTTATATTAAAAATTTTATGGAACTGTCTATTGAAGAGCAAAGAGAAAGTAATAGCTTTGAAAGCAATATCTTACAGAGAATTTCATATATCAGGAATGCGTCAAAGGAATTGGAAGAAGAGCTTTTAAGAGAACCAACGCTCCATGAACTGGCTCAGTATACCAAATTAAGAGAAGAAGAAGTTATTGATATCTTAAATATGTCAGCAGATGGGGTAAAAACAGAGCATAGTCATGGAAGTAAAGAGAGAGGTCACAGCCATTAATTAGTAAACACATCAGAATATTAAGCCGCCACTTAGAAAGGATTTGACTCCCATGAACAACCGTGTAACTGAACATAATAAACCGGACAAGCGGTCGGAAACCGTCACAAAGATGTGGTACGAAGGATTTCTAAAGAAGAGGGTGCTATTATTATTTTTAACCCCGGTTTCTTTATTGCTTCTATGGCTGGTGCAAAAGAATACAGATATTGCAGAGTATGTATTTGCCAGAGGAATTTATAAATTTCTATCTCAGGGAATTAGCTTTCTAACCGGCATTTTACCCTTTTCTGTTATGGAATTAGAAATCCTTCTGCTTCCATTTTTAGTTATAGGATATTTTATTTATCAGTGTTATAAGATAGTTAGAAGTCTTTATCGCAAACAAAGAGATACTGGATATCAGGTTATAACAGGCTTCCTAAATGCCGGGTGTACTGTCAGTATTATTATCTTCCTTTATGTGATATTATGCGGTATTAATTACCACAGATATTCTTTTGGAGAACTAACCGGTTTAACTATACAAGACTCCTCTGTAGAGGAGCTGTATCAATTAAATGTAGCGCTGGCAAAAGAGGCCTCAGAACTTAGATATACATTGGAGCAAACAGAGGGTGTGGTTCAAGAAGACGGCACTGTGTCTATTGAATTGTTTGATTGGAAGGAAACGGCTGATAAGGCAGAGGATGCTTATATAAAAGCTTCAGAAACTTATCCGGTTCTTGGAGGAAATTACCATTCACTAAAAACAGTGTATTTTTCTGAAATTATGTCAATGATGGAGATTACCGGGATTTTCTTTCCGTTCACCATGGAAGCAAATGTTAATATTGACGTACCAGATTATTCAATCCCCGCTACCATGAGTCATGAATTGGCTCATCTTCGTGGATTTATGAGGGAGGATGAAGCTAATTTTATAGCATATCTGGTATGTAAGCAGTCAGAAGACCCAGTCTTTCAGTACAGCGGTACCATGCTTGCCTTAACCTATGCAAGTAATCAATTATATAAGCAAGATGAAGACTTGTATTATGAGGTGCAAGGATTGTTTAGTAAGGGTATGCTGGCAGATTTAAGAGAAGACTACTATTATTGGGCAAAGTTTAGGAATACTGCAATTAGTGCCGTATCCACCGCCATGAATGATAACTATCTAAAAGCCAATAAACAAAGCGACGGGGTAAAGAGCTACGGGCGCATGGTTGATTTACTTCTGGCAGAATACCGACATGAAAATGAATTTGAATAAGAAAGAGCCTATCTGGAATACAGGTAGGCTCTTTTATCTTTGCCAATTCTTTTTACCGCCCCTACATGATATAGAATATTCAAAGCTGTGCTAGCATGATTCTGACTGAGTTTTGAAGCTATCTTATAATCCCTTGAGGTGAAGGTGTCACCAAGCGTATCAGGAATTAATTGAAGGTAATCTAGGGGAATATCTATGTAGATTTCTTGAACCAGGTCAGTTGGTATTCCGTCACAACGCTCAGAGCCTTTCTTTTTATCTTTACTCCAGCCATTTAAGTATCGATATTCTTCTATATCAATGAGGACAAGTTGTAGATGAAGATTTGGGTGAAGCAGGTAGCTTTTAATCTTATACAATTCAGGAAATATCATATAAGGGGTTCCTGTTTTGGGAGATTTTCTGGGAGGGCTGATTTCCCCCGATTCCTCATTAATCCAACGAAGCCATTTTTTATAAGCAATCGGATATACGATTGTGACAGAATAATTTTTTAAAAAAACATCAAGTTTTTTTCGTAGTTTATCAAAATTTCTAGTTTGAATTTCAAGTATCCCCTTATCACAAAAGATATCAGCATAATAATTATCTATTTTAACCTCATGACAGGTTTCATCGGCAGCCAGATAATTCTTTAAAACAGCATGAACTGTTTTTTCACTTAAGGTTCCAATGCTGTTATATTCTGGGGTATTGTCCATTACCTTCTCACAGGCTTGTAAAAATAATTTTCGATTCATTATAATACACAACCTTTTATTAGTATTGTTCTGCAAATTATTGGATGTTGCTTATTTTAATAGCATAAGGCAGATGTCTATATACGTCAAGATTATTTTTTTGGGAGAGTGTAAAGGCCAAATTATCCTTGTGTTATGAATGGTCATAGTCTATAATAAAAGGTAATTAAAGTGGTATAAGGAAGGGAGTTTTTATGGATTATAGAGCGAGTGCCCTGGAATTAATAAAATATATAAAGTCAGCAACCTCACCATATCAGGTGGTAGAGGAAGGAATTAAAATATTGGAAGCAGCAGGCTTTCAAGAATTAAAATTATCGAATCCCTGGGAGCTTAAAGCCGGAGGATTATACTATATGCCTATTTATGGAACTACTTTATTTGCTTTTACAGTAGGAGAGGAATTTAAGGCAGGACAGAGTCTGCGTATAGCAGCAGGTCACACGGACCATCCAGGATTCCGTGTAAAACCAAAAGCAGAAATTATGGCAGGAGAGTATTATAAACTAAACACAGAAGTATATGGCGGTCCCATATTAAGCACCTGGATGGACAGGCCTTTATCATTAGCAGGCAGGGTAGCATTAAGAAGTGAAGATCCCTTTCATCCTGTTTTAAAGATTATTGATATGAAAAAGCCATTTCTAACCATACCAAACCTTGCAATACATATTAATCGTGAGGTTAATAAGGGTGTAGAATTAAACCGTCAGACAGATACCTTACCTTTACTTGGGATGTTAAATGATCGTCTAAATAAAGATCAGTTCTTCTTAAAATTCCTTGCAAAAGAGCTGGAAGTGGAAGTGAATGATATTTTAGATTATGATATGTATATTTACAATGCAGAAGAAGGAAATCTGCTTGGTATTGAAGAGGAATTCATATCTTGTCCAAGACTGGATAATTTAACTTCTGTACTTGCGTTGTTAAAAGGAATTGTTATGGGATCTCGCAAGGAAGGAATAAACCTGATTGCGTTATATGACAATGAAGAGATTGGAAGCCGAAGTAAACAGGGCGCAGATTCATCTTTACTGACTATACTGTTAGAAAAGATTTACGCAGGGCTTGGAATCTTACACAAGGAACGTTTATATGAAGCAGTTGCAGACAGCATGCTAATTTCAGTGGATGTTGCTCATGGTGTGCACCCTAACAGACCTGAAAAGTATGATCCTACGAATTATACGAAGCTTGGTGGTGGTGTTGTTTTTAAAATTGACAGTAATCAGAAATATACCTTTGATACGGAAGCAGTTGCCGTCTTACAGCAAGTTTGTGAGAAGTCAGGTGTAAAGTACCAGAAGTTTGTTAACCGTTCCGATATGCCCGGAGGCGGTACACTAGGACCAATCATTTCTTCCTGGCTTCCTATGAAAACCGTAGATTTGGGTGTTCCATTACTAGCAATGCATTCTTCCAGAGAACTAATGGGTACAGAAGACCAACTTCATTTGGAGAATTTAATTCAAGGTTTCTTTAGTCTTTAAAATTTGGCGATATTACTAAAAATTAAAAAAATTTCAACATTCTATTGACAAATTGTACAAAAACTGGTATCATCAAATAAGTCGATACAAGAAGGTATTGTACTAGAGGAAGTAAGCGCGTTGGGGAACGTGAGAGGGCAGAAGCTATTATAAAGTAAGACTAACTGATACATGTACTTGGAGTTCGGGGTGCATATTTGGTTAGTCTTATTTTATAATATGAATTCCAGTGCAGGTGTAATAGATATTAATATGGATGTAAATAAAATAAGGGATTAAAAACATAAAATACACGAACATAAAGGATGGGAATCCCAGGATGGTTTTAAAGATAGCAATTTGTGACGACGAAGAGATCTTTTTGGAAGAACTGCTTTATCAGATGTCTGTAGAATTAAGAAAAACCGATACCAAATTTCATGTCACTACTTATATGAACGGAGTGGAACTTTTATCGGATAATGAAAAAGAAATATTTGATCTTGTGGTTTTAGATATTGAAATGCCGCATCTAAACGGTATTGAGGTAGCTGAGCAGATTAGACAGAGAAATCCCTATGTTTGTATCATCTTCATTACCAATCGGGAGGATCTTGTGTTTCAATCCTTACGTTATAGGCCATTTCGGTTTATACGTAAATCCAAGGTATATGAAGAATTGCCAGAAGCAATAGATGGAATCATTCAAAAGCTAAACAGTGAAAATCAATATTACACATTATCCTTTAATAATTCTCCGATTCAGTTAAGAATCTCGGATATTATGTACATCGAAAGTATTAAGCACGATATTTATTTTAATTGTCAGGAACAGAAGTACCGTGTAAAAAGTAACTTAAGTAAACTGGAAAAAGAATTTGGGATTCATGGTTTTATTCGGGTACATAGTGGTTTTTTAGTGAATTACCGTTATATTTATTCCATAGACAAAACAAAAGTAATATTAAATAACAAAGAGATGGTGCCGCTTAGCCGACACAGGTTAGAAACTGTGAAACAAAAGCTCCAGCTATATGCAAGAGGTATGCAGGGATGATTTGGACAATAATAGAGTATGTAGCAACCTTGGTACAATGTCTGGTTTCAACAGAGTTTGTAACTAGATATTTAGGGTTGAAAAAGAAAGATGTAAAGCATTTCATAGCGTTTATAACTGCTTTTCTGGTGCAGGTAGGTGCTACCTTAATCATGAATAAGATAACACTGTTTGAAGGGGTAGCAGGTCTTATATATCCAAGCATTGTTATTATATATGGTGTCTTCTTTTTGAATGGCTCCATATATGAAAAAATAGTGATTGCCTGTATAGACAACGTTCTTAAAATGATTACAGGTATTACTATATTGACATTAATCAGCTATCTGTCTCCAATGGACGTCAACCTGTTAATCATACAAAGAGGTGTTGAGCGGTTTATCGTATTGGTAATGGGCTTGTCCAGTTACTTTTTTCTCACCCGTATGATTTTACGATTACAGAAAAACAACAAGTTTTCTCTGTCCATAGCAGAATGGCTAGCGATTTTAAGTGTTTTTATAACTTCCTTTGCTACAGGCGTTTTGGTATTCGAGATTCTACTTTCCAGTCCAAATACTAAAATGAATGATTTCTATGCAGTTTTAATCATTGCCGGACTTATATTAATAAATATGCTTTGTTATTATATCTTTGCAAAAGTAAGTGATAAAAATAAAGAAAAGATGAGATATTCATTAATGGAATTAAAGCTGGAAGAACAGGAAAAAAATCTATTGGCTATGAAACAATCCTACGAGGAAATACGTAAAATACGTCATGACATGAAAAATTATGTGGAATGTGCGGTTACGCTGTTACAGAATGGTAAAAATAGTGAAGCCAGCACTTATTTAGGAAAGCTCCTTGAAGATAAAATGAGTTTTGTCAATCAGATGGTATTTACAAAAAATGATGCGGTAAATGCCATAATAAGCTCTAAAATGAACGTATGCAAAAAAAACAATATTAATTTTAAATGTGAAATTACCGGTAGAGTAGAGCAGGTATCCGAGCTTGATATTAGTATTCTGTTGGCAAATCTATTGGATAATGCCATTGAGGCAAGTCTAAAATTAAAGAAAGACAGAGAAATTATCTTAAATATATATAATGAAAAGAACTATCTGGTCGTTTTGATTGGTAATATTATTGGAGAGTCAGTTCTATCAAAAAATCCAGATTTAATTACTACCAAAAAGGATAAGCTTCATCATGGAGTCGGCAGTATCAGTGCAAAAGATATTGTGCATAAACATAATGGAATGATGAGTATTTATGAAAAAGAACATTATTTTTATGTTGACATATGGCTAGGACTAAATCAAGAAAATGATTTATAACCAAACATGCCTGATGCTCGTCCAAACATGGTAAAGGTATTGAAAAATAAGAGGTAATCAGCTATTATAATTAAAGAACTTGAGGCATTCAACCATGATGTTAAATACATTAGGAGGTGGTAGTTTGGCCAATCGGTTTGCATTAAGAATAGCTGATTTTTTATGCAGAAATAATACAATTCAGCATGAGGATAAAGAGATATATGTTTACGGATTTGAAATTTTATTTTCAAATATTGTTAACTTTATTTTGATTATGGTAATGGGTCTGTTACTCAAACAGTTTCACCATGCATTGTTGTTTTATATTGTATTCGTTGTTACCAGATCATATTGTGGTGGTTATCATGCCAGTACATATATGAAATGTAATATAACTTTTGTTGGAACTTTTATTGTCACTGTGATTGCTTCAAATATGATTTATCCTACAATATCTTTCGTATATTTAATTGTGTTTCTTGCCATCTATGTTGGATGTGTCCTGGAATATGCACCAATCGACAATGTACATAAAAGATTGACAGAAGAAGAGAAAGGCAGATATAGAAAAATCAGTATTTTGATAAGTGTATTTTGGACTGTTACAGTATTTGTACTCTACTTTTTATCGAAACATTATGCTACTACATTAACTTTAACGTTAGTAATGATTGCTATGTTAATGTTAATTGAAGTCAATAAAAAAAAGGAGTCATATTAAATGAATGTAAAAAACAGTTTTTTAAAAACACTGGCTCAGATAGGTCTGTCATCTGCGAAGAAAGCAGCAGGAACCGCATCTCAATACGGGATATACCAGGCTACTGAACCAAAAGGGATTTCTAAGATAAGTGTTAATAAGAATGCTTAGTTAAGTAACAAGATGATTACTGGGGGAGTATATCACTATAGTAAAGTACTTTGAACCATCATCCTACGGGTGGATTCAAAGTACTTTTTTTGTTTTTTAATACCTGTAGAGTTAAAATTGTTAAAGCTTTTATTAAGTTCTGCCGAAATAAACTCTAACATGTGATAACGAGAGCAGGATAACATAGTTATCTGAACTATGAATCAACGAATTACAGTAGGGCTTTGGAATGTGAGGGAATTATGAACATAAACGGAATAAATACAAATGGAAATCTCAACGGTATTCAAAATGTGACAACAGTTACCTGTAAGGATGTAGAAGCAGTTAGTACCGACAAAAAGGGTATGGAGGAAATGTCAAAGGTATCCTCGGTTGAGCCTTCTATAGAGAATACTTATACAGTCTATGATGAAGAGGCTTTAAAAGCTGAAAATAAAGATAAGGAAACGGAACCCGCTGTTGCTGATGAAAAGTTAGAAAATAGCGTGGAGCAGATGACGGAAAAAGACTACCAGACAATTGTTGAAGAAGGTATTTCCTTAGAAAAGTATACGTTAGAGCAATTGGAGAGGATGCTTGAACGAGTAAAATCACAGAGGAATAGTAATGCAGATGGTGTAGAAGCGGCAAAGCAGTTGCTGGAGGAAAAAGCGGAAGCCGTTAATAAAATTAGTAATTATACTGGCATAAATAAAAAGATAGCTCAAAAACTAAAAGAAGCGAACCTTCCGGTAACAGAGGAAAATATATTAAAAGTGGCTGGGAGTATTGGAATGGCACAGGCTGCCTTACAACTTTCGGATCAATCAATTCGTTACCTAGTTAAAAATGATTTGGAACCGACTATTGAGAACATATATAAAGCAAAGTTCAGTACGGCAGGTATTGTGGGCAAATCCGGACAAAATCCGGACAAATCAGGTCTGGCAGCTTATTCGACAGCAGGCAGTAATTCAGCAGATATTTTACTAAGTGAATCGGAATGGCAGGGATTACAGGGGCAATTAAAGGTAATTCTTGAAAACGCCGGGCTTAATACGGATTTAGAATCCATGGATATGGCAAAGTGGATGATAATTCATAAACTGCCAGTGAATGATAATACTTTATGGTCTTATCTGGATTTAAAAGAGGTAACTACGCAGGTAAATGAAGAAGAGTTATTGGATAAAAGCATAGATGCACTATCACAGGGAAAGTCTCCTAAAACTGTTTCTTTAAGTCGGAAAGCGGAGTTAAAAGTAAACAAACTTATCAAAGCAGTTGACACTATTTCTGATAAAGCCATCGAAACAGTTGTAAAAAAACGTGAGGACTCTATCCAGAATATTTCAATAAAAGAACTTTATGGGGCACAGCAGGGTCTTAAGGAAGCAGACAGTCAAAAAGCCGAAGTATTAGAGACTTCTAAAACCAAAGCTGCTAATGATTTTGATATAAAAACTATCATCGTAAGAAGACAACTAGAAGAAATCAGACTGAAGATGACAGTAGAAGCCGGAGGCAAACTGCTTAAGAAAGGGTTTCAGTTGGATACGGATTCTCTTAGTAAAGTCATTGACGGATTAAAAGAAATAGAGGACCAATATTATAAGAATCTGTTAGAAGAAAGCAAAGTTGAAGTAAATACTGCCAATACAGAACTTCTTAAGAATAGCCTAGAAGGCGTTGAAGAATTAAAAAGTATGCCAAGCTATATTCTTGGCAGTACCCTGCACAACAAAAATTTAGAGACAGTAAACAGCCTCTTGTCAGAAGGAAGTAATAGTAAAAGAGTTCTGGCAAACCAGACATATGAAGCCTTGATGACAAGACCCAGAGCTGATATGGGAGACTCTATCCAAAAAGCGTTTCGTAATGTGGATGATATTCTTAAAGATTTAGATATGGAAACTACACAGGCGAATGAGCGGGCTGTCAGGATACTTGGCTATAATAACATTCCAATAAATGAAGAAAATGTGGAAGCAGTCAAAGGCTATGATGCCCAAGTGAACTATTTGATGAAAAATTTTCATCCCGCAGTTGCAGTTGAGTTAATTCGTAATGGGATAAATCCACTTAATATGCCAATTGAAGAACTAAACCAACAGATTGATACAGTAAGGAATGAAATTGGTGTTAGTGATGAGGAAAAGTACAGCAGATATCTTTGGAAATTGGAAAAGAATAACGAAATAACAGAAGATGAGAAGAAAACATGCATCGGTATCTACCGGCTGCTAAATACAGTAGAGAAAAGTGATGGAGCCGCGGTTGGAGCTGTTATTAAGGCAGAGCAGAATATTACAATGAAAAGCCTCCTGACAGCAGTACGGTCAAAAAAAGCAGGGGGTATGGATGAGGTAATTAATGACTCCTATGGGGAACTTGAAAAACTAACATTTTCAAGGGAAAGAATTACGGATCAGATTAATAGCTCTTTTTCTGCATATTCTTCAGAGGAATTGTCAGGGTATGAGGAGAATAAGAAACAATATATTGATTATCTGGTGAAGGACATTATGGAAAATATTACGCCGGATAAATTGATGGAATCTGGGAATGCAGATGCGCTACTCGATATGTCCATAGAGAAATTGCATGAAATGCTTACGCAAAAGGAAGAACTGTCATCAACAGATTATGCATATTTGGAAAGTAAAACCGAAGAGTTTAAAAATCTGATTGGTAATAGAGAAGCATCTACAAAACTATTAAACAATTACGAACTTCCGGTTACAGTACCTAATTTAATAGCAGCTGGTGAGCTTTTAGGGAAGGGGAAGACTGCGTTTACACAGTGGAAAGAATATGCAAGGGATGAAATGTTACAAACAGATGATACCGGAAAAAGAGAACTATTAAAGAACACCAACTTGGATATAAACTCTATTTCGGACAGCTTAACAGATGCAATGTCAGAACCCGAAACCATTAAAAATCAATATCAGGTAATTGAGCAGAGCATGAATGAGATTCTTGACTCATTTTATTCCAATCCGCTTATTACTTCATCGGATGTTAATACGCTTCAAAGAATCAGTTACGGAATGTCTTTCTTAAGTAAGATGGCAACCAAGGAAAGCTATGAAATACCATTAGCCGTTGGAGATAATATAACCAATGTAAACGTAACAGTTTTACGCAATACAAAAGAAGCAGGTAAAGTGAATATAAAAATGGATTCAGAGATACTGGGAAATGTTGGTGTTAACATATCTATAAAGGATAATAAGGTAAATGCTTTGCTAACTTGTGATAATCGTGCCGGACTTGAGGAATTGGCAAGTAAGAGAGAAAGCCTTTCAGAGGAAATTATAGCCGCAGGGTTAGAAATTAGTCAAATAAATTATGGAATAGGTAATATTATCGGCGATTCTTACCGATATAACAATCATAGCGGTTCCAAAGAAGAAACAGAAAGAACGTCAGATTCACAGAATAAGGTTAATACAAATGCTTTATATTCTCTGGCTAAAACATTTTTAGTACATATAAAGGAAATAGAACTTGTTAACAATTTGTAAGACTACTAGATTTAGTCAATTGCGAAACAGTCATTCTATTTATGATGGAACTGTTAAAATCAACAAAAGTGAACTGCAATTTGTGGCATGTCACCTTAATTTTTGAAATTTTAACTATTTCATAATGAGATGAAAGGGTTTCGCATACACCTAATTAATAAGAAAGGAACATAGGAAAAGAATGAGAATTAATCATAATATTTCAGCATTAAAAGCAAACAATCAGTTAGGAAGAACAAATAACGCTCTGGATAAAAGTTTAGAGAAATTATCCTCCGGTTATCGTATTAATAGAGCAGCAGATGATGCAGCCGGTATGGCAATCTCCCAAAAGATGAAAACACAAATCGCTGGTCTGGAGCAGGCATCCAGAAATGCTTCCGATGGTATCTCCATTATACAAACAGCAGAAGGAGCATTAACGGAGGTTAACTCCATGTTGCAAAGAATGAGAGAACTATCTGTACAGGCTGCCAATGGTACCAACACTACAGATGACAGAAAGTCCATACAGTCAGAAATCGACCAGTTAAAAGAAGAAATTCAAAGAATTTCAGATACGACTGAGTTTAATACAAAAACGTTATTGGACGGCAACATTGATAAAAAATCTTATACCAATTCGACAGCAGCTAAATTAGTTTCCTTATCGGATGCTATCTCAAGCGGTGAGTATACTATCGTAGTGGGTACACCACCAAAAAAAGCGAGTGAAATAGGAACGGATATTGATGAAACTAAATTCCCGGCAGCTAGTGGAAGTACCGTATCCGGTAAGCTTAATATTAATGGTGTAGAAGTAGAGATAGCAGTGGGCGAATCCTTTGACGAAGTATTTGAAAAAATACGTGAAGCCGGTGAAATTGCCAATGTAAATGTGTTTACAGTGGATGCTGCGGGTGATCCTTGTGATATAAATGATACAGGAGCCAGAATTGCCTTTGAAACCAAGGGTTATGGTTCTGACCAGAAAGTTGCAGTTTATTGTGATGACAATAACTTAAAGTCAGCTCTTGGATTAACAACTACCACAAAGACGTTGGGTGTTGATGCTAAGGTAACACTCGGAAATGGTTTTACTACCACAGCTACAGTAACATCATCTGGTAATTTAGTAAAAGTGACAGATACGAATGGTTTTGAAATGGTATTTGATGTAGCGGAAAGTGCAGCAGCAGGCAATTCAGTTACGGTTACTGTTCTGGATGCAGGTCCAATGAAACTTCAAATTGGTGCTAATGAAAATCAGACTATGGATGTAAGAATACCTAAAGTGAATCCGGTTACCCTTGGTATCGACCTAGTTAATATATGTACAGAAGAAGGAGCCCAAGCAGCTATTACAAGTTTTGATAACGCCAATAATCAGGTTAGTGCAATTCGTGCCAAATTGGGTGCTTATCAGAACCGTTTGGAGCATTCTATTTCTAACTTGGATACAACAGCTGAAAATATGACAGAGGCCTTGTCACGTATTGAAGACGTAGATATGGCAAAAGAGATGGCTACTTACACCCAGAAAAATGTTTTAGCACAGGCCGGCACCTCCATGCTGGCGCAGGCGAACCAAAGACCACAAACTGTTTTAACTTTATTACAGAGCTAAGCTTATTAGGCAGGTCTTTTAAATGACCTGCCTAAAGCCGTACTTGAATAATTGTGATAAAAGGTTGAAGAAAACTTCAACCCCTTGATTTGTACGCGACTAAAAGGTCGCAGATGGGAGCGAAACATGGATAAAGAGCTAGCCAAAACCTTTGCTACCAGAGTAACACAGGCAAATCGTACAGAGTTGGTGGTAATTATGTATGAGGTAATACTGTCTGATCTAAAAGCGGCAAAGGAGAACTATGATAAAGGAGATGTAGAGCAATTTATCCAGGAAGTAAAGCATGGTCAAAAATTCTTGAGTGAATTAATGGCTACGCTTAATTATCAGCAGGAGATTGCACATGACCTTATGAGTCTATACATATATGTTAATAAAGCGCTTGTTACAGCTATTTTTAAGAAATCATCGGATTCATTAGCGGAAGCGGAATCTATATTAAAGATACTGTTGCAGGGATTTGGAGAAATTAGTAAACAAGACAAAACCGGACCTGTTATGAAAAATACCCAGCAGGTATATGCCGGACTTACATATGGTAAAGGTGTTCTTAATGAGACTTTTGTCGATCCAAACCAGCAGAGCAGAGGCTTTAAAGCATAAAAATATTCATAAACAAATAGTAAAAGGAAACCGTCTGGTACAGAAGGAAATGAAGGCTGTACCAGACGGTTTTTTATAATTATACTATTGAGTCTTACACATTCCGGTTGATTGGCGCTTTATAAATTTTGCTCGAAGCAGTAATTTGCTGATAGTTACATTGTGTATCAGACCATCCAATAAAAGAAATGCACTTTTTCCTAAATCAATACGATCTTGACGTATAGTAGTTAAAGAGGGAGTTAATTGTGCCGCAATGGGTAAATCATCAAAACCCACTACGCTTATATCTTCCGGAATTTTAAGCCCCTGCTTCATGACTTCTGCGATAACTCCGGAGGCAATTAAATCACTGGCACAGATAATTGCAGTTGCACCATTTTCTAGGAATTTAGGTACATGGTACTTGGCACAGTCCGGTACATAATATCCATATTCAATTAATTCTTCCAAAGGGTTCAAATCATGCTTGGCCATACTGCCTACAAAGGCCTGGTAACGTTGTTCCGATACCATGGAATTCTTAGAACCGTTTAAAAAGGCAATGCGGGTGTGTCCAAGGCTCTTTAAGTGATCCACTGCAAGATCAATGCCTTCATAACTGTCGGTTCCTACATAACCAACATGATTGTTGCGTTCTATATAATTATCCAGCAGTACAGTAGGTACACTTGTTTTATTTAATTGCTTTACCCAATCATCGTGGAGGGTAAAGCCGAGTAAAAAAGCACCGCTGTATCCGTTCTTTAACATATAAGTATCAAACTTTTCGGCGGTCTGCATGGTAAGATTTGAGGGAACAACGGAAACATCCCAATGCCTTCTTGCGGCAGAAAGTTTAAAGCCTACAATTATCTCATATCCGAACTGGTCTATGTTTTCATAATCCATATTTTCGATTAAGATACATACTTTGCGGTTTCCGGTTGTTTTCATCTTCTTGGACGCATAGCCCATCTCAACTGCGGTATCTAGTACGAGTTGCCGCATCTGGTCACTAATATCGCTGGCACCGTTTAATCCTTTGGATACAGTACTGACAGCGATACCCAGTTTATCGGCGATATCTTTAATCGTTGCCATGGAAAATCCTCCTTAGAAAAAATTCGAAAATTGACTTGATGGTCTACTCTCTCATAAAAACCAGTATAACCCTAATACTTTGGGTTTTCAATATCTCATTTGGAATTTGAACAATATAACATATTTCACTGGATAGGAAAATGGTTTTTTGTCTAATTTTCTTAATAATTTAGTTGTTTTCAGAATGGTTTATTAATACGTGGCGAAATAGGAGGCATATATGGGGTTTAATACTCTTATTATTTTACATATTCTTATAAAATCCACATAAAACAAAGTACAAATAAAAGAGTAATTTCGAAAACTATATAAAACTAAGATAAAACATGAGATAAACTTTGATTTTTATTTGAAGCAACAGTAAAAATTATCCTTAATAATAGTAATTAATAGACAAATATGTATTTGAAATATAGTTTTAACTATAAAAAACTGCTATATATTTAGAAAAAATATTTGACAAAACAAATTTTTCCTGTTATCCTAAATGTAGATTTTCGAAAATTATCGAAAACAATACATAAAATCAATTGATTATTAAAATAGAACTTATGATAATTGATGGAGATTTTGTTAATTATAGTAGAAACCGGGTATGCAAGATAATATCTTTAACTAATATTCTTAGGAAAAGCTGTGTCTAAAATTTTTGAGTTGTATTTTTAGAAAAATATAAAAGAGAGCTGGAACAATAACTATGAATGAGAAACAACGTTTAGAAAGAGGGGCAGGAATACTTTTGCCTGTCAGCTCGATACCATCTCCCTATGGCATTGGTACCTTTGGACGTGAAGCTTATAATTTTGTAGACTTCTTAAAAAATGCAGGATGTATTTACTGGCAAGTTTTACCTGTTGGTCCAACCAGTTATGGGGATAGTCCGTATCAATCTTTTTCAGCCTTTGCAGGCAATCCGTATTTTATAGATTTAGAGGTACTGATAGAAGAAGGATTGCTTACCCGGGATGAGGTTATTAACTATGTTTGGATGGATACAGCAGATACTGTGGATTATGCCAAATTATACAATAATCGGTTTACCGTGTTAAAGAAGGCTTTTATAAGGAGTAAACATACTGAACAACCTGATTTTCTTATTTTTTGCAGGGAGAATGCTTTCTGGTTAAAGGATTATAGTCTTTATATGGCAATAAAAGAGCATTTTAACAGTGTAGAATGGTTGTTATGGGAAGAAGACATACGGAATAGAACAGAGGACTCGGTTCAGTATTTTTCGGAATTACTTAAGAAGGAAGTAGACTTCTGGACATTTCTACAGTATAAATTCCGAGCGCAATGGAATAAATTAAAAAGCTATGCAAATAGTAATGGAATCTCCATAATCGGGGATATTCCATTATATGTTGCTCTTGATAGTTCTGATGTATGGGTTCACGGTGATTTATTCGAGCTGGATGAACGGAAAAGGCCAATACATGTAGCAGGTGTACCCCCGGATGTATTTTCAAATGAAGGACAGCGTTGGGGAAATCCCTTGTATCAATGGAAGGTTATGGAGCGTGATGGGTTTTCGTGGTGGAGAGAGAGAATAAAGCATGTTGCGTCCTTATATGATATCATACGGATTGATCATTTTATAGGTATGGTAAATTACTACTCCATTCCGGCTGATTGTACTACAGCGGTTAATGGAGAATGGAGACAAGGACCCGGAAGAAAATTGATGAATGCCATAAAGGAATCCATTGGTACGGCAAAAATTATTGCAGAAGATTTAGGGGTGCTCACAAAGAAAGTAAAGACTCTGCTAAAAGCTACCGGTTATCCTGGTATGAAAATACTGGAGTTTGGACTTGATGGTCCTGCGAACAATGATTATCTGCCGCATAACTATTCCACACCTAATATAGTGGTTTATACCGGTACACATGATAATGAAACCCTTACCGGTTATCTAAAGAAAAAATCAAAAAAAGAAATGCAGTATATTTGCAGCTACTTTAATGTTAATTCCAAAAATAAGCTGACAGACGGAATCATTAGAAGTTTGTATAGCAGTATAGCAGATGTGGCTATTATACAGATGCAAGATTTATTAAAACTAGATAATAAGGCAAGAATGAACTTTCCTTCAACAGTAGGAGATAACTGGAAGTGGAGGCTCTTAACATCTCAATATGAGGAGATTGATACAAGCTTTTTATTGGAACTTGGAAAGCTTTACAGGAGATAGATAGTATATCAAAAAAATAGATAGAAGGAGGAACCATGGAAAATCATTTTAAAACCAATGTAATAGACCTGCTAAAACTGGATTATGGAAAATCAATAAAAGAAGCAACAACGATGGAGTTATATTACGCCGTTTCAAAAGCTGCTATGTTGTCACTGGAAAAGGAATGGGGGTTAAACCGGAGTAACAAAAAGGTATGTTATTTTTCTGCTGAATTTTTGGTAGGTAGGTTGATTTACAGTAATCTGTTAAACTGCGGTTTGTTTCATCCATTTGCGGAGCTTATGAGTGAGCACAACTTAGATATTCGTTTATTTGAGGATATTGACGATGCGGCCTTAGGCAACGGAGGACTTGGAAGGCTGGCCGCCTGTTTTCTGGATTCGGGTGCTACCGTTGGGATAACATTAAACGGATATGGGATTCGCTATAAATACGGTCTCTTTAAACAGTATTTTGAAGATGGATTCCAGAAAGAAACTGCGGATGACTGGCAAAACTTTGGAGATCCCTGGTCTGTGCGAAGGGAGGAGGAAAAGGTCAAGATTGTCTTTAAAAACCAGATGGTTTATGCGGTACCATATGATACACCCGTAATCGGGTATAGCAAAAATACAGTAAATACTTTAAGACTATGGCAGGCAGAGCCTTTAGAAAGCTTTAATTTTGAGTTGTTTAATGAGCAAAAGTATGATAAGGCAGTTAAGAAGAAGAATGAAGCAGAAGCGATATCAAGTATTCTCTACCCGAATGACTCCACGGATGCCGGTAAAAAATTAAGATTAAAACAACAGTATTTCTTTGCGTCAGCCTCCTTACAGGATTTGTTTAACCGTTATCGAAAAAATTTCGGTCATGATTTTAGTGGCTTTCCCAATGAATATGCAATCCAGTTAAATGACACCCACCCGGTGGTGGCAATTCCTGAGTTTATCAGACTTTTAATGGAGGAGGAACACTTTACCTTTGCAAAAGCGTTTCGTTTGGCAAAAGTAACCTTTGCCTATACCAATCACACGGTTATGGCAGAGGCTTTGGAGAAGTGGAGTATCTCTTTATTCAGAGCCGTAATTCCCCAAGTTTATAAGTATGTGGTGATGCTTCAAAAAGCCCTCTTAAAGGAATTAAAAACGCGTGGAATAGCGGATGCAGAAAAACAAGCCCCTTTTATGATTATAGATAAGGGACTGATATACATGGCAAGACTTGCAGTATATGCAAGTCATTCTACCAACGGAGTTGCAAAACTTCATACAGAGATTTTAAAGCAGGAGGTTTTTAAGGAGTGGTTTGAAATTTATCCGGAGAGGTTTCATAACAAAACCAATGGAATTACCCAGCGCAGATGGTTGGCCCTTGCAAATATGGAACTTGCGGGCTTTATATCTGATAAAATCGGTAATGCCTGGATGACTGATTTAGATAAGTTAAAGGAGCTAGAACGCTTTCAAGAAGATAAGACCGCTATAAAGCAATTTGACGAAATCAAGAAGATAAAGAAGACACAGCTTGCAGATTATATCTTAAAGCAGGAAGGAATTCAAATTAATACAGATTTTATCTTCGATATACAGATAAAACGTCTCCATGAATATAAAAGACAGCTTTTAAATGCATTTTCCATAATGGACATTTACTTTGGTCTAAAGGAGGGTAGGATAAAGGAATTTTACCCGACGGTATTTATATTTGGTGGAAAGGCTGCACCGGGGTATTTCAGAGCAAAAGGAGTCATTAAATATATTAATGAAATAGCTAAACTTATAGATTCTGACCCACAGGTAAATCAAAGGATGAAGGTTGTATTTGTATCCAATTATAACGTTTCTTATGCTGAAAAGCTCACACCCGCTGCAGATGTCTCCGAGCAGATATCCACAGCAGGTACGGAAGCCTCAGGAACTGGAAACATGAAATTTATGCTCAACGGAGCAGTGACTCTTGGTACCTTTGACGGAGCTAATGTAGAAATCGTTGAGCAGGCCGGAGGCGAAAATAATTATATCTTTGGAGCAAGAATAGAGGACATAGAGGCTCTAAAAGATTCGTATGATTCTAATAAAATATATAAGAAAAATACACGTATTAAAAAGGTAGTAGACACTTTGATTGACGGAACTTTTGATGACGGCAAGACAGGAATGTTTAAGGAGCTTTATGAGGCTTTATTAAAAGGAGCATCCTGGCATAGCCCGGATCATTATTATCTGCTCCTTGACTTTATTCCTTACTGTGAAGAAAAGCTTAAAGTGAATAAAGCGTATTCTGATACCCTTGCATTTCGGAGACAGTGCTTTATGAATACAGCCAATGCAGGCAAATTCTCCAGTGATAGAACCATAAAAGATTATGCAAGAGAGGTTTGGAAGGTATAGGTTTTTTGAGAAGTGTGAATAAAAGTAAATTCACACGTAAATTTGTGTCTGCGGCTCAAAGCTTGCAGGCATCGGAAAGGGCATGGTATAGATATGAAAAAAATGTTGATGTTACTTATGGTTTTCCTTGTTGTTCTGGGCAGTTTTGCAGCCTGTGGCAATAAAAATGAACCGACGGGTTCTAACAGTGGAGGTGATGATCTAAACGGAGGGACTAATTCTGATGAAGCAACTCCTACACAGGCGGGTAGCACGGAAGTTACTGATGTCACCTTAAAGGTGTGGGCTCCCCAGGAGGAGCAGGAGATATTAAAGCAGATGTGTGAAACTTTCAAGGCAGCACATCCTCAGTATAATATAACATTTGATTACGGCGTTGTATCGGAAGCAGATGCAGCCAATGAATTACAAAAAGATCCGGCTGCTGGAGCAGATGTATTTGCTTTTGCTTCTGACCAGACGGCAACGCTAGCCAATGCAGGAATTCTATATCCCATTACTTTAAATGCAGAGGCTGTCAAAGATGGGAATTCCAACGCTTCTGTTCAGGCAGCTACAGTAAATGGACAGCTATACGGTTATCCTTTTACACCTAATTCCTGGTTTATGTATTATGATAAGAGTAAATATTCAGAGGAGGAAGTTCTATCGCTAGATGCCATGATGGCAAAGGATTTAGGCGCAGGAGTTAAAAACTTTTCTGTAGATATTAATAATAGTTGGTACATATCTGCATTTTTCTTTGCCGGAGGAAGTACTTTGTTCGGTCCAGACGGAACAGATCCTACAAATTGCACCTTTAATGATGCCAATGGTTTGGCTGTAGGCAATTATTTAATTGATTTGGCAGCAAATCCTAAATTCCTGGACGACCAAGACGGCAATATCCTGACGGCTTTTGTAAACGGAAGCTTAGCAGCTGCCTGCTCAGGAACATGGAATGCTGAAGCCATTAAAGAAGCGCTAGGTGATAATTATGCGGCAACAAAACTGCCTTCCATTAAACTCAACGGAGAGGATAAGCAGTTAAGTAACTTCGCTGACTTTAAATTAATTGGAGTAAATTCTCAGACCATAAACCCTATTCCTGCTATGGAGTTAGCGGAATATCTTGCCGGAGAAGAGTGTCAGAAGATTAGATATGAAGCACGCAGTATTGCTCCTACCAACTTAAAACTAGCAGGAAATCCGGTTGTCTTAGCAAATCCTGCCGTTGCGGCGCTAAGTCTTCAGTCATCTTATTCCACCTTACAATCTTCTATCCCTCAGATGGGGAATTATTGGACACCAGCAGAAGCCTTTGGAACCGAAATTTTAAACGGAACGGTAACAAAAGATAATATACAGCAAAAGCTGGATGATATGGTTAGCAGTATTTTATCTACTATAGGTTAAAGGAAGATAGTATTAAACAGTTAATTTAGCCCATTGAAATTTTGAATAAAAGTTAATATATTACAGTAAATTAATCTTATTATGCCGTTCTTGCAGGGGCATTCGCCATTACGTAATGCATTCTGCAAGTCGGCAGGGATAAACTGGCATCAGATGGAGGGCAATGGTGTGAAAAAAGAATTAAAAGGTGTTAGAAATTGGTTTTTGTATTTCATAAGGACTTTTAAAAAGGGTGACTGTTTAACGAAGCTGTGTTTTTTTATTATGGGAAGTTCCAATTTGCTTCGGGGACAGATTGCTAAAGGGCTGGCATTTTTAGCAGCAGAAATTTTTTACCTTTATTATTTGATTACAATTGGACTTAGCTCATTAGCTGGTTTGGCTACGCTAGGAACCAAACAACAGGGTATGGTTATGGATGAGGAACTTGGTATATTTGTAGTACAGCAGGGAGACAACTCCATGTTGATGCTCTTAAGCGGTGTTGTGTCTTTGTTTTTGACCGCATTATTCCTTGTTATCTGGAGAGCTTCTATTAAAGCAGGTTATGAAGCGCAGCAAATAAAAGAACAGGGTAAGAGGCTGCCAGGACTATTAGAGGATATATGCACTTATTTTGATAGTAAGATTCATCGAACATTAATGGCACTCCCGCTTACCGGCATATTGCTTTTTACCGTACTTCCTTTGTTCTTTATGATATTAATTGCTTTTACCAATTACGACCATGAGCATCAACCCCCTGGTAACCTGTTTACATGGATTGGGCTTGCTAATTTTAAAACCATCCTGTTGTCCGGTGATACCATATCTAAAACATTCTGGCCGGTACTGGGCTGGACCATAATCTGGGCTGTGTTTGCGACCCTGCTTAATTATCTGGGCGGTATCTTACTAGCGTTGTTAATTAACCGGAAGGAAACAAAATGTAAAGGATTATGGAGAACCTTATTTGTTATATCCATTGCTATTCCCCAGTTTGTCTCTCTTTTGGTGGTACGAACCATGCTTAATAACGATGGAGCCGTTAATGCACTATTAAGAGAGCTTGGAATAATTGCGGATACTGCTTTTGTGCCTTTTTTATCAAATCCTTCTTGGGCTCGGATAACGGTTATTCTTGTTAATCTGTGGGTAGGCATTCCTTATACCATGCTTATAACTACCGGCATACTTTCTAACATTCCCGGAGACCTATATGATTCTGCCAGAGTAGATGGTGCGAATCAAGTGGTGATTTTTTTCAAAATTACTATGCCATATGTAGTATTTGTAACAACCCCCTATTTGATTACACAATTTATAGGTAACATCAATAACTTTAATGTTATCTATTTTTTGACAGGCGGAGGTCCTATCAGCCTTGATTATTATCAGGCAGGTAAGACGGATTTACTGGTTACCTGGTTGTATAAGTTAACAACAGGTACAAAGAAAGATTATTCCTATGCATCTGCTATAGGTATTCTGGTATTTATACTTTCCGCAGTATTTTCCCTGATTTCCTATCGAAGGACAGCATCCTATAACAGGGAGGAGGATTTCCAATAATGAAACAGAAACATTCTGCAAAAGGCAGGAAAGCAATTAAAAACACACTGGTACATATACTGTTGGCACTGTTGGCCTTTGTCTGGCTTATACCAATATTCTGGGTGATTATGACATCCTTGCGAGGGGAAGCCGGTTCTTATACACCTTATTTTTTTCCAAAACAACTTACATTTAATAATTATATCAGGCTCTTTACGGAGACAGGTCAGTTTTATTATTTAAGATGGTTTATGAACACATTTTTTGTAGCAGTTTGTTCTTGTCTTATCTCCACCTTTTATGTGCTGTCCATTTCTTATGCTATCTCAAGACTGCGTTTTCGGATGAGAAAACCTTTTATGAATATAGCATTGATACTTGGTATGTTTCCGGGATTTATGTCAATGATAGCCGTTTATTATATTTTAAAAGGACTCAATATGACCCAGTCTCTGCTGGCACTTATTCTAGTATACTCAGGAGGCGCAGGCTTGGGGTTTTACATAGCCAAAGGATTTTTTGATACCATACCTAAGTCTATCGATGAAGCAGCCTGGATTGACGGGGCATCCAAGTGGCAGGTATTTCGAAAAGTAACCATTCCTTTGTCAAAACCGATTATTATATATACGATTTTAACGTCTTTTATTGCACCCTGGACGGACTATATTTTTGTTAGTGTTATCATGGGAGACAATTATAATAACTATACCGTAGCCCTTGGATTATTTAAAATGCTGGAGCGAGAGTTTATTAATAACTGGTATACCAGATTTGCAGCAGGAGCGGTTATCGTATCCATTCCGATATCCATTCTGTTTATTATCATGCAGAAATATTATGTGGATGGGGTATCCGGAGCAGTAAAGGGTTAATAGGGTGCAGAAAACCTGAAAAAACAGTAGAATCAAATTCCAGGCATTCTTTAGAGAGAAGATGAAGATACATCTGGTTTCATACCAGAGTAAAAAAAAGTAAATTCGAAACCAGAAAGGAATACGGACGGAGAAAATAACATGAAGTCTACGATAAATAAAAAAAACTATCCATATCAGCAGGCATTAAATATAGTAGAGGATAATTACCGGACATATTATGAAGTATTTTTATACTCCTTTTATGACAGCAACAACGATGGAATAGGAGATATTAACGGTCTGATTGAAAAGCTTGATTACATCAACGATGGAAATGCATCCACTGATTCAGACTTAGGCTTTAACGGTATCTGGCTTATGCCAATCATGCCCTCGGATACCTACCATATGTATGACGTAAAAGATTACTATGGGATTGATTCCCGATATGGAACTATAGAGGATTTTAAAAGGCTTGTAAGAGAGTGTAATAAGAGGGGAATTAAGCTCATTATAGACTTAGTCATCAACCATACTTCTAGCACTCATCCGTGGTTTTTGTCTGCTTTAAAAAGCCTTGCCATAGAGCCTTGCGGTAAAGAGACCTGTATTCATGAAGGATTATGCAGGGAGCACAATCCTTACGTAAGCTATTACAATTTTATGAAAGGAAAGCCGGACGCCGGAAATTATTACAGTACGGGTGTAGGTGACTGGTATTATGAGGGGGCATTCTCTAGTAATATGCCGGACTTAAAGCTTCATGATACTGTACTCCGTAAGGAAATTGAAGATATTATTCTTTACTGGCTGGACATGGGGATTGGCGGTTTCCGTCTCGATGCTGCACTCCATTATTATTCTGAAGATACTGAAAAAAACACGGAAGTAATAGCTTGGTTGAATCAATTTCTAAAAGAAAGAAATTCCGAATATTATATGGTGGCTGAGGTTTGGACTAATTTCTCAAGCTTTTCAAAATACTATAGGAGTGGTATAGATAGCGTGTTTAACTTTGCTTTTGCCACAGAAACCGGCATTATAGTTAAAACATTAAATCATTCCGGTGACCAAAATTCAGGTAATGCTTTCGGAAAGGCCATGTTACAGGTACAGGAAGGATTAAAAAAATATAGCGATACGGCAATGGATGCTCCTTTCTTTACGAATCATGATACAGTAAGAGCTTCCGGATATTTTGCTGGTAACAGTCGTAAAATTAAAATGGCAGGAGGATTGAATCTGCTCATGAGCGGAAGTGCTTTTGTTTATTATGGAGAAGAGATTGGTATGAGCGGAAGCGGCAGAGATGAGAATAAAAGAGCACCCATGTATTGGTCTGATACAGTGAAAAAGGGAATGACCACGCCGCCTAAACATATGGAAAGAGTTAACCATATATTTGGAAGTGTTGAAGAACAAAGAAAAGATTCTTTATCTATCTATCATTATTATAAAAGGGCAATTCGCTTAAGAAATGAGAATCCGGAAATTGCAAGGGGTGAGATAGAGTTGCTTTCAGAAGTGACGGATATGGATATCTGTGCTTTGTCTAAGACATATAAAACCAGTAAAATTTTTTTGCTCTATAATATCTCTGAAGTAGAAAAAGAGGTAACACTAAAAAGAGAGATTTATAAGTATTCTGGTATAAGAGGGTATTTAACAACGGAAGGCGAGGAAATCACATTAGAGGGAGATACGGTCGTATTACCGCCATATTCAATTGTAGTATTAAAATAGTTTGAAGATTGCTTAAAAGATGCTGTAATATTTCTGAACTCTAATCATTGAAATATTATAGCACCTTATTATTAGCAACTTTTTATTTTTGTAATTTATAATATTATATAGTGGAATAGTCGTTTTCCAATTGTTTTGCCTGCTTAAGAAGATACTTATAGCGTTTCTGAACAGAATTCACCTCATAGATATAACAATCAATTAAGTCAGGATCTACTACGTTTTCAAAATTCGAATATGCTGATTCCAGAGCAAGCTTTGTCCGTCTTATTTCATTTAGCAAAGCATCATTTTGCTGCTTTTTTTTCTTTGAAAACAATTTCATACATGCTCCATTCTGCCTGAACTACAGGCTTATTCAACTTTTCTTTTGTTTATAGTATAGTCAGGCTATTGGAAGAATATACTACATTAAATAGAAAAATTTACTATATTATATGGGGAGGAAGGAATGGAGAGTAAAATATTTATTGCTATTATTATAATCTGTGTAGCTTTGATTCTGTTTGGTCTAATAAAACACCGCTATGATTTGTTTGTTAATTTTGGTCTGCGTATTTTTGCGGGACTTTTAGGTATATATTTGTTAAATGCTTTACTGACTCGGTTTGGTTTAACCTTTTGTGTCGGCACCAATGGGTTTAATGCGTTAATTATCGGACTACTGGGAGCACCGGGATTTATACTTATCTATGGCTTAGCGGCGTATTTTTATTTTTTATAATGTTTCATTGTGAAATAATTTTGCAGACACTCGTTAGATTTAATAAATATAGGATAGTAATAACTATGAAAGTTGTATAGATACCTTATTCGATAGATATCAAGATCCTTGTTTGTTAATAGTATTTGTATAATTTTTGAAATTACAAGTATGTGTATAATTTACAAACCAGTAAAAAAATGTTATAATTTAAACAGAACATATGTTTATAAAAATACAAAGGAGGCAATTAGGTGAAAAAACGAAAAGAAGTTTTTGAACATCTTGATTTGTATGTGTGCGAGGCACACAGATGGGAGTTTAAGATGAAAAAGTTTATAGTACTTTTATTATCAGCTGTTTTATTGACAGGCATGAGTATCAATGTACAGGCTCAGCCGGATTACTGTTTACAGAAGAATACCCCATTCTATCAGGGGCTGGTAGATATAGGAACACACAGCCTTTATGTTAATATGCAGGGAGAAGGTAAACCAACCATTGTTTTTGAAACTGGATACAGTGATACCAATGATTTTTGGTCAGTCATTCAGTCTAATCTAAAAGAAGAGTATGCAACCTTTAGCTATGATAGAGCAAAACTTGGTAAAAGTGAAGATAACGGGTTGGAAAAGAATGTACTGCAACAAGTAGAAGAGCTTAGGGCACTGCTTCATATAAAGCAAGTAGAAGCACCTTATATTCTGGTAGGTCATTCAGCAGGAGCTTTCATTGTAAAAACTTTTATGGCGCTATATCCGGAAGAAGTCGCCGGAGTACTTCTTATAGATGGTACAAGCGAATACCAGAATGAAGAATTACTGACGCTTATGCCTGCATTTCTACAAGAAGATGTGAAAAATTCCATGACCGCGGAAGGGGATTACAAAACCCTTGTTAAAAGCGGGGATATAATTAAGAATTTACTTGCAGATGCCGATATTAGCAATATTCCCATTACAGTATTAACTGCAACAAAGCCATTGGGGCTTGATGAGGTGGTTCCTGGTCTTGACGCCCAAATTACCGCAAAGCAGATTGAATTACAAGGCAGGATTCTTACCAAAACAAAGTATGGAAGCCAGATTCTAGTAGACGCAGGACATTATATATACCAGGAACAGCCACAGCTTGTTATTGATAGTATTAGAACACTAGCAGAAAGATAAAAAACAATTTCATACATGCCCTATTCTGCCTGAACTGTAGGGTTATTCAACTTTTCAATTGTTTAATATATAGAAGAGAAGACTTCACTTTGTGGAGTCTTTTTTTGAGTATAAGATATATCCAAAAATAATCTGATTTTTTGTCATATTTACCAAAATGAAACTATTTACAGAAACCTCGTTGACAAGATATTCCATAAGGTGTAATATAGCGTTATCTAAATTCAAAGAGGTGAAGCCTATCTTTCTAAAAGTGACTTGCCTTGTCTTACTATTAGTTCTAGCAGTACTCAAAGATTTAGAATCATATAAAATTCCGAACAAATTAATTATAATCGGCTTAGTGAACGGTTTTTTTATATCTGTCTATGAGCATGGAGGCACAGGCGTAATTCAATGGGTTCTAGGCATTGTTATCCCCATACTTCTGTTATCCCCTTTGTTTTTACTAAAAACCCTGGGGGCAGGAGATATAAAATTATTTTCAGTAATCGGCAGTTTTTATGGTACTGCCTTTGTATTACAATCAATTTTGATTGCTATGTTTGTTGCGGCAGTCATGTCTGTTATTCAACTACTAAGACACAAGCAAGTGTTTTATCGCTTTAATTATTTCAAAGAATATATCCAATTATTATTTAAGAATAAGCAACTAGGAATAAAGAAGGGTATCATACCCTATTACGACCGGAAGAGGGACGGAGTAAAGGCAATTATTCACTTTTCGCTGGCTATTTTGGTTGGATTTTTGATACAAATTTTTTATCCATTTTAACTTTGAGGGGGAGTTAGTATGAATAAGGTATTCAACCCCTTGATTTGTTCGCGACAAAAGGTCGCAGATGGGAGCTAAACATGAATACAACCATAGCTATTTATGATAAAGATAGTAATTATTCCAATCTGCTAATGGATTATCTGAAGAAGAAATATAAGTTTTTAGCACAATCAAGGGTTTTTACCAATCTTGAAAGCTTAAAGGAATATCTGAAAGAAGGCTCCATTCATATATTGTTATTAGGTGAAGAAGTAAAAGAGGATATTATTCAGGAGAATGCTAAGTATATATGCTTGCTTTCAGAGGGCAATTTTCTGAATGAAAATGAACAAAGTGATACCTCTCGCTATCCGACAATCTATAAGTTCCAGTCAGCAGAGAAGATATTAGAGGAGCTCTTTTCATATTTTCCGTTGGACAGGCTACAGGGAAAGCCCCAGGCTTTAATTCAGGAAAAAGAATTAATCGGAGTATTTTCCAGGGATACCGGTATTTCGTTACAAGGCTTTGCATTATCTTTAGCCCAGGAATACAGCAAATCTAAAAAAACTTTATACATTACCTTAAGTGAAATTCAAGCCTTAGAGGAGCTTATGTCCGGTGAGAACAAAAGCGGCCTGTCTGAAGTAATCTATTATCTAAAACAGAATCCATCAAACCTTTTACAAAAGGTAAACAGCGTTATTAAACATATGAATACACTGGATATTATACCGGGGGCAGCCTTTGGTCCGGATGTCTATGAACTTTCGGGTGAAGATATTATGTTATTACTAGATACTTTAAACCGATCTGATTATGAAGTGATTGTAATAGAAGCCTCCTCTCTTACTCTTTCTAATTTAGGGCTGCTAAGAGAATGCAGCAAGGTCTTTTTACTGGAAGCGGATAATTGCTTTTCAGAAGCCAGTCAAGAGATTCTAAGCAAACAGCTTACCTGGGCAGGCTGGGGGGATATAGTGGATAAATTTCAAGTTATCAGGCTGGGTGCTGAGGAGCAGCTAAGAATTTTAGAATATTTAGGGCAGGCCTTCTCTTCCGATTCGGTGCTCTTACCTGGGGCTGCTTTTGTAACAATGTAGACATACTAAACCACAAGTTTATGTGATGGAAACAGAGGGAATTGCTAAAAGTAGACTATAATCAATGAGTTTCACAAATACCGAAAAGAACAATGAAAGAAAGGGCAGCAAAAGCAGGTATGGAGATAAATAAAAATAAACTGCAGGAAATGGTACTTGAAAAAATAGATCTTACCAAAGAGCTAAAAGATGAAGAAATACTAGAAGTCATTGATGAGATACTTTTGAAAACAGGGAGAGAGTCTTTTATTGAGATGCAGGATAAAAAGCGTCTTAGGAGAGAAATCTTTAACTCAATCCGAAGACTTGATATCTTACAGGAACTTTTAGAAGATACTTCCATAACTGAAATCATGATTAATGGAGCTGACCATATTTTTATTGAACAAAAGGGTTCTATAAAACCCTGGAATAAACAATTTGAATCCCATAAGAAGCTTGCAGATATTGTTCAGCAGATTGTGTCTAAATCAAACCGTATTATCAATGAAGCTACTCCCATTGTTGATACAAGATTAGAGGATGGCTCAAGGGTTAATATTGTACTTCCTCCGGTGGCGATGGAAGGTCCGGTGATAACCATAAGAAAGTTTCCGGATAAGGCTATTACGATTGATAAACTAATAGAGATTGGATCGGTAACTTATGAAGTATCAGAGTTTTTAGAAAAGCTTGTAAGAGCTGGATATAACATTTTTATCAGTGGGGGAACCGGTTCCGGTAAAACGACCTTCTTAAATGTCTTATCTAATTTCATCCCCCAGGATGAAAGAGTTATAACAATAGAAGATTCAGCAGAATTACAGATTAAGAATGTACCTAATTTAGTAAGGCTTGAAGTTCGTAATGCTAATGTGGAAGGAAAGAACGGTGTTACTATAAGAGATTTGATAAAATCTTCCCTTCGTATGCGTCCTGACCGGATTGTAGTGGGGGAAGTTAGGGATGCAGCGGCTCTGGATATGCTGCAAGCCATGAACAGTGGTCATGATGGTTCCTTGTCAACTGGTCATGCCAATTCTGCTATAGATATGTTAAGCAGATTAGAAACCCTTGTGCTAATGGGGACGGACATTCCCCTGTTAGCAGTTCGCAGACAGATTGCTTCTGCAATTGATATTATTGTTCATTTAGGCAGGCTACGGGATAAAACCAGGAAGGTTTTGGAAATTTCAGAGGTACGTGGGTGTGTAGACGGAGAATTTGAAATAAATAAACTTTATGAATTTGTAGAAACTGGAGAAGACAAAGATGGTAAAGTACTAGGGAGTCTTGCGCGGACGGATAAGGAATTTATAAATATTGCAAAATTAAAAAGAGCTGGATTGGTACCTTAGTTTTTCAGGCATTTGTAAAGACGGTTAGTTTAAACAGCAAAAGAATTCTTTCAACAGTTGATTTATTCGTGTGCAAGTGAAAAACAGCCGAGCACACAGATGGGGGTTTAGTATGGTTAAGGATTATAACCAGTTTCATTATACAAAGGAAGGCTTTCTTAAATACTTTCTAAAAGGGGCACTGCTTGGAGGGGGTATCGGATTTTTGTTTTATTCTAATTTATTTGGAGTCGTTTTATCCTTCCCCATTGGGCTAATCTATGTGCATGGCAAAAAGAAGGATTTGATAGAAGGAAGAAAATGGCAGCTTAACCTTGAATTCAGGGATGGCTTGGCCAGTCTTTCTGCGGCATTGAATGCAGGTTATTCCGTAGAAAATGCTTTTTATCAAGCAGTTTTGGATTTAAAGCTAATGTATTCTGTGGATTCTTTAATTGTAACCGAATTTGAAGGAATTGTAAAACAGATTCAGATGAACCAGAACATTGAAGAGATATTAGAAGAGTTTGCAGTCAGAACTGGGATTGAAGACATTGAAAACTTTGCTGAAGTTTTTAAAACGGCTAAAAGAACCGGAGGGGATATAATTCATATCATTAGAACAAGCGGTAATACAATTCACGATAAAATAGAAGTAAAAAGGGAAATACGTACGTTAATAACCGGAAAGAAGTTTGAGGCTAATATTATGAGTGTAATTCCAATGGGAATTATCTTATATCTACGTCTTTGTTCACCTGCATTTTTAGAACCTCTTTATCATAATTTATTCGGATTTGTATTCATGACTATCCTATTGATTGTGTATTACGGGGTTTATCTACTATCCAAAAAAATAATGAATATAAAAATCTGATAGAAAGGGAATGGTTGTCTATATGATATATTTTAATATTGTATTTGCTTTTGCATTTCTTTTGGCTTTTATTTTGACCAGAAGATATGAGGCGGATTCTATAGCAGACCTTAATGAAAAAGAACATCCCTTAAAGCTTTTATATCCCCTGGTTTTTTTTCTTCTGGACAAGGCGAAAGTATCTCGATTTATTGGGGGAAGCAAGGGTACGAAGGATCTTGATACACCATTACGTGCTCTTTATATTGGTCAGCCAATTGAGACAGTTAAAAGGCTTTATAATGGTAAAAAAATAGCATTGGTTATTCTTATACTGTTTGCCACCAATATCCTGTCACTTTTCATTCATTTACAGAATAGCCAAGTAAATGAGCTGTTACAAGGAAAATATCTGCAAAGACCCGGTATTACAGAAGACAGTAAGTCCGTAGAGTTACAGGTTACTGTTGAATCAGAGGAAGGACAAGCCTTACAGGAAGAAATAAATCTTACGATAGATGAAAGACAGGCGGTTTCTTCGGAGGTTGAAAGGTTCTTTGTACAAGCAATAAGTTATGTAGACTCAGTTATTTTAAAAGAAAATGCATCGCCAGAGGAAGTCAGGACGGATTTTTATTTTCCAGCTTCTATACCGGGTACTGGTGTTCATGTGGAATGGGCAACTGAAAATCTGGATTTAGTTGACCGGAAAGGGGGTGTTCATAATGAGGATTTAACCGGGGAATCAGTCATTGGTGTAACGGCAGTTTTCAGCTATCAGGGTAGACAAAAAGAGTATACCAGATTCTTTAATATATTACCGAAAGAATACTCAGTGGAAGAGCTAACCAGACAAAGTTTGTTAGAGGCTATTAGACAGAATAATGAAAAGTCTTTAACAGAAGAGGTGATGGAGCTTCCGCAGGAGATTGGGGATAAGAAAGTTATCTGGCAAGAGGTTAAGAAAAATTCAGGCAGTATGCTCTTAATGTTTGGCGGATTAACTGCACTTGCTCTATATTTCGCTATGGATAAAGACCTGAATGACAAGGTTATTAAAAGAAATCAGGAGATGCTTCTTGATTATCCGGAAATCATAAACAAGTTTACACTTTTGGTTGGTGCGGGTATGTCCTTATCCAATGCATGGGGCAAAATATCAAAAGATTATAAAGATAAAGGAGGTGAAAAACGGTTTGCTTACGAGGAAATGACTATAACCTACAGTGAACTTATGATTGGAACCTCGGAAGAAACCGCCTATGAAAGGTTTGGGCGAAGAGTGAAGCTTTTACCATATTTAAGGTTTAGTGCTTTATTAGCTCAGAATGTGAAAAAAGGCTCCGTGGGGCTTTTAAAACAACTTGAACTAGAGGCAGCAGAGGCCTTTGAAGAAAGAAAAGAACTGGCAAAAAGGATGGGTGAGGAAGCAGGAACAAAGCTGCTCTTACCTATGATGCTGATGCTTTTATTGGTTTTAGTTATTATAATGGTTCCAGCGTTTATGTCCTTTCAGTTTTAGTAATAAAAAAGCATAATAATTATTATGCCATTTCCTTGATTGTGGGCATGTGCTTTTCGAATTGAAGCTTTTTCAATTAAAGTAATAATTCAGTAAGGCGGTTATAAGAATTAGATTGTTAGCAGGTATTGATTACAATAAGTTAGGAGAAAAAATATGCTAAAGAATATTATAAAAGAATTTATTACGGAAGAAGAAGGTATTGGTGTAGTGGAAATAATACTAATATTAGTAATATTAATTGGGCTTGTGGTTATATTCCAAGAGCAAATTGGCAGAATAGTTAAAAAGGCTTTTGAATCTATAAATGGTGGTAGTGATGATATTAATAATCATGATTATGGTGTGAAATAAGTTCCGCTTATAATCTGAAATGAGGTTGGGTATGGGTAAAAAAGCAGAAGGAGTAATCACAGTATTTTTAAGTTTAATACTCTTGCTGGTAATGGCAATTACCATGACTACCATAGAGGCATCCAGAGTGAGTGCAGGCAAAGTTATGACGGAAAGAGCTTTGATAACAGCTATGGATTCTGTATTGGCGGAGTATTATAGGCCATTGTATGAGGAATATCATATTTTTGGACTGGATAGTGGCTATGGTACGGATTCTACAGATACAGATAAGCTGCTTTATAAAATGAAGGAATATATGGAATATACCTTTGAACCTTCTAAGGAAATGGAGCGAAAGGATTATCAAAACGCCTTTTTGCTATACGGTATAGAAAATGAATCTTTAACATCAAATAAAGCCATGTCTATGCTTGATTTGGAGGGAGATTTATTTATAAACCAGGCAACTGCTTATATGAAATACAAGGCAGTAGAGAACAGTCTGGAAGGGTTTTTCAAAAATAATGCTGCATTGGACGAAACGAAGGAAGCACAAAAGGTATTGGATGAAAAGCAAAAAACAGAGAAAAGTGTATCTAAGCTGGATGAAAAGGTTCTGAAACTTATGCAAGCCATTGACGGCATTTCTTTAAAAAAGGAAAAAACAGTCAAGGTATCAAATAATAATGTTGTTATTAAAGATTACTTTGTAAAAAAGATAAATGTTCAAGGTGTCTCTATGGAAAGTGTTGGTGTACATAATGAATGGGTTTTCCAGTCACTAAAAAGCCATTACCAAAACCCTACCCATACGATTCAAATGATACAAGAAGATATCAAAGCATTAGAACAGAATGCACCTCTAAAGGATGAGGCAAGGATACAATATCTGTATGTATCATTAATTGACGTTAGTAATAAAAGTCCGGAAGAACAGAAGAGTCATTATAGAAGGTTAAGGGAAGCCAAAGAAACATTAAGACAGTATGAGGACATTGAAAGAAACCTTATAAAATCAGTGAAGGCAAATATAAAAGCCTTACATTCCCTGTATGCCGGAGTTTTGGATACTATAAAAACCGCAAGAAAATTAATTGATGAAATACTCCCCTTACAGGAAGAAGCCGCAGGAAGGATTACTGCTTATGAAACAGTAGTAAAGGACAGCAGCGGTAAAGTTGACCCGGATTTCTATAAAGGTTTGCAGGAGGATCTAGAGACTCTGCAACGATATAAAGGAACCAATGAAGGCTCAAATGTCCAGGGGAGTTATAATTTTAATGCTATGGAACATACCTTAGCAAGAAATCAGGTATTATTAGAAGAATTGCTCCAGGCATCTGATATAAGTATTGATACTTCTCCGGATTCCTGGGAAGCAGTAAAGAGAGTAGCAATCTCTATGAATGGTCGAGTGCAGGGTTATAGCTACGATGCTTTACAGTTTGACTATAGTAGCTTTAAGCCGCCAGAGGAGAGCGATTCTTTTTTTCAGGGAGTAAAAGATTTAATTAAAAACGGGATTCTTGGACTGGTTTTAGATAAAGATACTTTATCAGAGCTTAAGTTAGAAGGAGAAAACTTACCTACAGATATAAAAGGAATTGAGGAATCAGGTATTTTTACAGATTTAATCAGCTTGTTTACGGATATGGATTTAGAGAAGGGTACAGATTTGCTATCAGGTTTTTTCTCTGGAACAGAAGGTTTTTCTCAGTCCATGGAAACCGTAGGAAATGAACTGTTAAGAACTGTTTTGTTCCAAGAGTATCTGGGAGACCAATTTAGAATGTATGAAAAAGAAGCTGTTAAAGAAGATAAGGTTCTTCAATATGAGCTGGAATATATTTTAATGGGGCGGGATTTGGATACAGATAATTTGAATCTAGTTATACAAAAAATAGTATTAATACGAATGATCCTTAACTTAATTACTTTATGCAGTGATGGTATTAAGTCACAGAATGCAAGAACTCTTGCCATAGCATTTGTAGGTTTTACTGGTATGCCGGCGTTAATTAGTGCCGTTAAATTAATCATATTGGCGGTTTGGGCTTTTGTTGAATCTTTGGTTGATGTGGCTGCATTACTTGAAGGTAAAAAAATTCCCGTAATGAAAAAAAGCAGTCAGATTCGTATAGAGCTTACGGATATTCCGGCTGTAAGCAGAGCAATGATAAAATCGAAGGTTTCAGCTATTACAGAGGGGGCCGGAGCACTTTTACTATCCTACAGAGATTATATCAAGCTTTTTTTGTATATGGAACCAAAAAACAAAAAGAGCTATCGAGCGCTTGATTTAATACAAGAGAATATCAGAAGCAAATATGAAAAAACTTTTTATATGAAAAATTGCTTAACAGGTATTCTGGTAGAAGGAGAGTTTAAAATGGAAGCCAAGTTTATAAGATTTCCGATTGTAAAGGACATTCTTGAGGATTATGGGAAGGGCTACACCTATAAGGTTACCAGAGAATACACATATTAAATTCTTTATCCCGGAATGGATGGGGATATCCGTTCCTATTTTATAATAAAAAAAGGAAAATTCTCTCTCCAAGAAAGCATCATCCAAAGCATATATTCTGCAAAGGGCGGATATCCCCATCCATTCCTAAAACACTTAACTGGTGGATGTTGAATTAGGATTCGGAATCAGGAGAAATCATGGGACAATATAAGAAAACCAGAACAAAAGCAAAAGGCTCTCTGACTTTAGAAGCGGCTTTAGTAGTGCCTATATTCATATATGCCATTCTTGCCTTTATATATTTTCTTCAAATTATTAACATACAGGAGACTATACAGCATGCCTTAACCGAAACTGGACTGGAATCGGTTCGATACGCCTATGTTTATGACTATATAAAAGAATTTGATAATAAAGAGAACGATATTGGTAATGGAGCTCCTCAGCTTCCGGATAACCAACAACCTTCTGAAAAAGAGGAAAAGGAAGTTGATACTGCGGAAAGTAAAGACAATGAAGAGAAAAAATCAAGTGCTGAGGCTATTGCAGCAAAACTCATAGATAGTATTTATTTTAAGTACAGGCTTGAAAATTATATTTCAAAAGATTTTATTAACAACTCCTGTATTAAAGGCGGCATGGGGGGTATTAGTACATATTTATCTGAGTTTATGGAAGAAGATGATACGATTGACATTATTGTGACTTACCGGGTTAAATTGCCTCTGCTCTTTTTTAATCTCGATGATATTATGCTTATTCAACGTGTTCGACTGCGTGGGTGGACTGGATACATGCCGGAGCTTGAAGGTTCAGAAGGGGATAGCAAAGAGGATACAGAGGAAGAGGTGGTTTTTATTACGGAGACCGGGACGGTGTACCATTCCAGTAAGAGCTGTACACATTTGAGACTATCCACTCGTAAAGCGCTACTAGAGGAGATCAAACAACTTCGGAATGTTTCGGGCGGTAAGTTTAAAGCATGTAGTTTATGTGGTTCGGATAAGACAGAGGGACAGAACCAGGTTTATATTACAGATACCGGAGACCGATATCATTGGAAAATAGATTGCTCCGGACTAAAGCGAACCATAACATCAATTCCTATATCAGAAGTTGGAGGTCGTACAAAATGTAAGCGATGTGGAAAATAAGTGTATTGTGCAGTATACCGGTATATACAAAGGCTGTCATGCATAACTTGGCTATACTAGTCAGGTGATTGCAAACCAATAATTCTGACATATAAAAAGACAGATTCATTCATCACAATTGACTTAGATGATTCTAATGGTTGATAGGAAATTTATTGAAGAAAAGTATGTCTGAATTAGATTCTTTTCATTTAATTTAATTATTAGAGGCAGTACTGCAAATAATGCGGTACGAGAAAGGTATGTTATGGAGTACGTAATGAGTACAACAGTAGGAATATGGCTTTTATTGTGCAGTTTACAAGATATTAAAAGCAAAAAGATTCATCTTTATTTAATTGGACTCGGGTTTATAGCTAGCTTGGTAATCTCTTTCGTATATCATGATGCAGCCTTCTGGGAAAGAGCCGTTGGAGCAATTCCTGGATTATTCCTGCTGGCATTAAATCCGATTACCAGAGGACAGATTGGGTTAGGAGATGGATTGATTGTGCTTATTTTAGGAGTTTGCTTAGGTTTTACTTTAACAGCTTCCATGCTCCTGCTAGGCTTGTTTGCATCGGCACTATATTCAGCGATTCTTTTACTATTTAAAAAGGCAGGAAGAAAAAAGACCATACCTTTTGTACCTTTTCTATTCTTGGGCTTTTTGGGGGTATTAATAGCAGGATGAAAAAATGTGTGAAGGGTAGCTATACAGTGGAAGCGTCATTGTTGTTTCCAATAATCTTTTTTATTATAATCTGGCTTATTTATCTGGGATTTTATCTGCATGATAAGAACCGCCTAAATGTAATTGTAGATGATTCCTTGCTAAAAGCCAGGTATCTAATCGAAAATGAAACAGACCTTACTGCCGGTGATGTTAATTACGAGGTATATATCAAAAGGGGAGTATTGTATGGATTTATAGGCTCATTAAACGAGAAAGAAGTATTACTACTGGAATATGTTAATAATCAATTAAAATCTGGGTTGTTAATTGCAGATAACATAACTGTGCAGACAAGACTTGATAGGTGGAAAGTTGGAATGGAAATAAATGCTGATTTTAGTGTTCCGATTATTCAGGTGCAGAAGCTTTTTAGACGGAAACTGACACTTACCGCTGTTAAAGAAATTCCTTTAATGGATACGGAAGAATTTTTACGTATGTTCGATATTTTTTCAGGTGTTGCAGAAAAAATCCCGGCAGCAGAAAAAGTATTAAATGGATTAAGCCGGTTATTAAAAAAAGTAAAATAAATATCCGTAACCTTCTTCGTGAAGCATACATTTAAAAAGTGTTATGCGATATAAATATTTAATGCAAATTTTGTGCCTGCGTCCGTAGTTTACGGGCTTCAGAAAGGGGAATGACTAATAGTATGTTAAAACCAGAATACATACGTGATATGAACTATAATTATATGGTCTTTAAGGGAGAAGAAGGGGGAGCTTCATCCCATGGCATCAAAATGCTGTTAAATAACACCATTCCGGGCTTATTAAGAATGGAACTTAGATGTATTGATACCCTGAATCTATATTATTATGATATTACTTCGTTGAGAAGTATAGATACAATTTATGAAAGAGAATCCTTAAGTTATCATGTTATTAAAAATCTATTAGAGGGGATTTTGAATAGTATAAAATGCGGGAATGAATATCTTCTATCAGAGAAAGATTATATTATTACACCAGAATACATCTTTATGGATGCCAAGGAAACTATCAAATTATGCTATATGGCTGGATTTTGTGAGGATTTCTTTTCTCAGATTTCGAAGTTACTGGAATTCTTATTGAATAAAGTTGATTATAAAGAGGAAGCTGCTGTTTTACTGGTGTATGCCTTATATAAAGAAAGCCGAGAGCCTGATACTACTTTTGACAAATTACAGGCAATATTAAAGAAACAGTTTACCAATGAAATATTGGTTAAAAAGATTACAATGGAAGAAAACAACCAGGCTCAGGTTACTAAATCATATAAAGAGCTGCAAGTTTCCCAAAAGGCTGGAAGTTCCTTGATGAAAAGCACAACCGTATCGAATCAAGATGGTTTTCAAAATGGGGAGGGAAGCGGTGGTAAGCCTGCACTGGGCAAAAGCTTTAACAGACTGGGGAATGGAATTATTAAACAAAAGAACAACGCTGTAAAACAAAAGGATAATGGCATTAAAAATAATAAAAGCCTTACGAATAAAGATAAAAATAAGTCTAGGGAATTTGTGAAGCTTCAGAGAGAAAAAGTATTTAAAAATAATAAAGAATCAAAAAATATCGGAAGTAACCATGAGAATCGTATTGAAATAGAAAACCAAAAAGAATTCCAATATTATGGTATAAAAGCCTTTATTCTTGGAGGTATTTCATTGCTGGGAGGAACGGCTTGCCTTATAGTAGGGTTTATGGCAAGGCTATTTCAGAATAACCTGGGTACAGGAACTGATCTGGTAAAGCTGTTAAGTTGTATTGTAGTACTGCTTTGTTTAGAAGGGTATATCCTTACAAAAATTTTTGATCCCAAAAATAGACAGATAAAGTATATAACCTTATTAGAATATGCAGATACAAATGAAGCAGAAACAAAAGGTTCTGTTTTATATTCCGAACAACGAGAAGGAAATCAAGCTTCTAATATATGTTCATCGTCCCCGCAACTGGCCGGCTCTCAGGAGGAAAATGGGCAGTATTGCAATGTGTCAAATGAAATGTTAGATGAGCAGGGGGATACAAAGCATACCTATAATGATACGGAGGATAAAAACATTATGTTGGATAACTCCACCAGTGAGGAGTATGATAATGCAACAGTTATTTTATGGCAAGGCAGTTCAGGGAATGAAGATATGGACAAGACAGTTATATTAGCTGATTTAACCCCAACTAAGCAATATTTTATCTTACAACTGCCACAATTTGTTGCAGAGAGTAATGATACGGATAAAAGAGATAATCTGCCGGATGAAAAATTGGAAATCAAAAAATTTCCTTTTGGAATTGGAAAACAAGACAGGGGTAATCAATTAGTAATTAAGCATAGTACCATAAGCCGAAAGCATGCAGTCATAACGAAAGAAGGAGATCGGTTGTTTCTGACAGATTTACATTCTACCAATGGTACCTTTGTAAATGGGAAGCCACTTCTTTCAAATCAGCCAATGGAGATTACTGAATTTGATGAAATTAAATTTTCAGATATATCCTATCGCATAGAAGTCTTAACAATCTAATCGGTTGCTGTTGATTTATGTACATGGATTCCATTTAGAGGATTTTTTTATTGCGCCTTGGAAAAAAGGTGTTATAATGATAAGGAAACTATTCGTTTCATATATTTGTAAAAAAGATTGAATGGTACATAGAGAAAGGAATTGATCATTATGACATATAAAACTACCGGCGTATGCTGCCAGGAAATTACTTTTGAAGTTGAAGAGAATATTATTCAGAAGGTCTATTTTAAAGGAGGATGTTCCGGAAATACACAGGGTCTGTCCAAATTATTGGAAGGAATGGATGTGGATGACGTCATTAAGAGATTAGAAGGAACAAAATGCGGAAACAGAGCCACTTCATGTCCAGACCAGTTGTCTAGGGCGTTAAAGGAATGGAGGGTCTAAAAATGAAGCGTATTGTCTTAACCGGCGGTGGAACGGCCGGTCATGTAACTCCTAACATAGCACTGCTTCCTGCTTTGAAGCGGGAAGGATATGACATACATTATATTGGGTCCTATGATGGAATTGAAAAGACCTTAATAGAGGAGCTGGATATTCCCTACCATGGCATTTCCTCCGGCAAATTAAGACGATATTTTGACCCTAAAAACTTTAGCGATCCCTTTAAAGTTATGAAAGGTTTTTTTGAGGCTTCCGCCTTGCTTAAGAAATTAAAACCTGATGTTATTTTTTCCAAAGGCGGATTTGTATCGGTTCCGGTTGTACTGGCAGCGAAAGGAAAAAAGATTCCGGTTATTATTCATGAATCGGATATGACACCGGGACTCGCCAATAAGATAAGTATTCCTTCTGCTAAGAAGGTGTGTGCTAATTTTCCAGAGACGGTTAAATACTTACCGGAGGGAAAAGCAATCCTTACAGGAACACCTATTAGGCAGGAGCTTTTTTCCGGTAATAAAATTCTAGGGCTTGACTTTTGCGGCTTTAACAGAAGTAAACCAGTACTTTTGGTAGTAGGTGGAAGTACTGGTTCTGTTGTGGTGAACGAAGCTGTCAGAGGCGTGTTGCCTAAATTGCTGGAAAAATTCCAAGTGGTTCACCTTTGCGGCAAAGACAAATTAGATAATAAATATGAGAATATGCAAGGTTATATCCAATTCGAGTATATCAAAAAAGAACTAAGTGATTTGTTGGATGCAGCGGATGTGGTTGTATCAAGAGCTGGTGCAAATGCAATCTGTGAACTACTAGCACTTAGAAAACCGAATATTTTAATTCCTCTTTCTGCTGCTTCTAGCAGAGGCGATCAAATTTTGAATGCGGAATCCTTTGAGAGACAGGGGTACAGCTATGTTGTAAAAGAAGAGACTCTTACACCAGAATCCTTATTAAAGGCGGTTGAGACGGTTTATGAGAAGCGAGCTTCCTATATCGAAACTATGACAGAAAGTAAGCTGAACAACTCTATTGAGACAATTATTCACATTATTAAAGAAGTTTCGCTATAACTGGAAGTCAAAGGAAAAAAATGTAAAAAAAGCTGTTGAACATCCGTTTATAAAAGACGGTTTACGACAGCTTTTCTTTGTGTAATTCTACATTTTATTGCGGATATTTTCTGCTACTTTTTCTGCTTCTCCTTGGGAGTAACTGCCTGTTTTCCAAGAGATGGTGACGGTATCATCTAAGTATCTTGGAATGACATGCATATGGAAATGGAATACGGTTTGCCCTGCAGCCTCACCATTGTTTTGAAGAATGTTGATACCATCACAATTTAAGGCTTCTTTCATGGCCTTGGATATTTTAGATGCAATAGTGAAGATATGTGAAGCAGTATCTTCATCCATTTCAAAAATATCTTTGAAATGTTTTTTGGGGATTATGATGGCATGTCCCTTGTTCGCTGGGGAAATATCTGTAATTACTTTTACGACGGCATCCTCATATATTGTGGTTGATGATATTTCATTCCCAATAATACTACAAAATATACAATTATTACTCATATTTCTGCCTCCTGTTCTATGGTGTTTTTACTAGTTTCTTTTATATTAAATTTTAGGAACTCTGATAAAGTATTTTAAATGTATATACTGTCGTTTCTTGTAAATGAGATTATATTGTATAATAATCCATATTCTGCTAATATTAGCTTAGGAGGTGAACAAAATGTTTACGAAGGAAGAAAAACAAAAGCTAAAGGAATTAATTGATTCCAACGAAGATTTTGCTTACTTTATCAATAAGACTTTAAAAGAGTGTAAACTTCGGACCTCGCAGATATCCCATGAGCTTCGCAATCCATTAACCTTGATTAAAAGTACCTCCCAATTAATTGAATCTACGCATCCTGAAGTAGGGAATATTAAATATTGGGGTCAACTAAAGGAAGATATTAATGAAATGGAGCTCCTATTGACGGAATATAGTAATTTTAACCACAGTGAGGTCATATCAAAACAAGATACGAATTTCCTTCTACTTCTAAAATCTGTATTGAACAACTTTCGTCCACTAGCTGAACAAAGCGGTATTGAACTATCGCTTACCATAGCAGATAAAGATATTCCTTACTACACTAGTTATTCTTTAGACCCAGTTAAAATAAAACAAGTTTTTAACAATCTGATTCGTAATGCGTTTGAAGCCACCAAGAAAGGCAACTTTATTAACGTAGAATGTACCGTTTCGGAGCCCTCCCATCTAACAATCGGCATCCATAATAACGGTGAAGAGATACCCACAGACTTATTACCCACAATATTCCATCCATTTGTTACCCACAAATCTGGAGGTTCCGGTCTGGGATTAGCCATTTCATCCAATATCATTTTGGCTCATGACGGAACATTAAATGTTAATTCATCCAGGGAAAAAACAAGTTTTATCATCCAACTTCCCTTAGCGGGATAACAGTATTATTGTACTACATATCGTTTATTTATGCTTGACTAAACAAATAAACATAAATAATATCCCAACTCCAAAAACCTGTTATATCTTCAAAGGATTACCTTGTCCGAGGTAATCCTTTGAAACTCTTTTAAAGGCGTTAAATCATATTAAACTGGAATATACTATCAAAAGTTCTTAGGGTCTTAAAGTTACCTTTTGCGGTTAATTCGCCAGTCATAAAGGCACGCTGCATCGTCATACGTCCGTCAGTAATTTTCGCAAGGATATCTCTGGTTGTTTTTGCAGCTACATCTACTTCAGCTTTTTCGCCGTAATAACAATTCAAATGAGCTTCATTTACTTCAACAATAAGAGTTTTGTCTATATCACTCAGATGTATAGAGTAACAGGCTTCAAAATCTTTCTGAGGATGAAAGTTATCTTTCATATTCTGAATAAATTCAAGTGAATTACCAGTGGTTTGATTGCCTAGCATACCTTTAAACATTTGAGCTAACTCTTCGATATCTTCCTTTTGTTTTTTTACATAGGTATCATCGGAGACATACATAGAGAGTTGTTCATTTTCCTGGGGCGTCAAATCATTCGTACTGCTCTTTAACAGGTTTTTCCTCATGACAGTGTTACTAAGGGGCAGTGTTTTAGATTTTTGGTTTATTGCTTTATAAAATAGCTCTGCCTGCTTTTCAATAATTTGTGTATAAGCTGGATTCGTCTCGAAATCAACATGATCTTCGACGTAAGCACGTAAGCCATTACAAGGAATTCCTCCGAGAATCTCCCAGGCTTTTGTTAAGTAAAGCTCGGCTTCCCGTTCTCCAAAACTATTAGCCATAACCACGGGCAGCATATACAACTTGCTAAGATGCTCTTTATCGCCGTACAGCCAGCAGGCATCTAAAAACTGCTGCATGAAACCACCGATACCAAACCATTCAACATTAGTGGCAAGTATAATACCATCTGCATCTTTCAAGGTTTTAGGAAGCATGGCGATTCCATTTTTTTCTTCATAAAGGTTATATCTAACTACCTGTACACGGATTTCTGTCAGAACTTCAGTTAGTTTATTAATTACATAGAGTGTGGGATCCTCAATCAGTCCCCTCCCGCCGTAATATATATTTACATTCATGGCATTAACCCCTTTCTACGTCCCTTTTCTTTGGTCTTTTATAAAGTATGGCGGCTAATAGAATACCTGCCAGTAATCCGCCTATATGAGCGGCATTATCTACACCCTGGCTGGTAAGCCCTCCGTATAAACTAAAACATACAAACATAAATATCTGTCTGGTACTTATGTTTTCCAGCCGTCCTTTGTTAACAGCCACAACATATGCCATGGCGCCGACAACTCCGAAGATAGAACCAGAAGCTCCAACTGAAATGGCATTTATATTTTTTAACATATTATACCCCATGGAGGATATACCTGCAACAATTCCTGAACCAAAATATATTAATACATATCTCCATTTGCCAGTTGCCCGTTCCAGATTATCTCCGATAAAGAGAAGTACAATCATGTTATTGACAAGATGGTCAAGGCCTGAGTGCAGAAACATATAAGTAATAAGCCGGTAGAATTGATTATAATATTTTACGGCAGGCCAGTATAGAGCACCGCCATTAACGTAGGATTCCATATGGTATCTTTGAGATAAAAAATCCAATATTATAAAGATAAGGATATTTGTTGCAACTAAAAAAGTATTGCATAAGGAAAAATATCTGGATACCGGCTTTTTTATGCCGGTATTATCATAGACCGGATTACCGTACTCCTCTCCACCACCATGACGAGCTTTCCCATCGTGGTAATCATCTGTATCGGAATTGTCATTCGTATGATAATAAGGACTAGCTTTTGATAAAAGTAACTCTAAACCGTCTCTGATACCGGCAAAATCAGAAGTATGGTTTTCGTATAATATCAGCCGGTAGTCGTTGGTATCAATAATCCAGCAGTCGCTGTCATCACTTGCAACGGCACGTATTTTTTTTGTTGCACTGGTTAGAAAAATCGTATGGACTTCTATCATCTTATCGTGTTTTGCAGATAGATTATGACAAATTTGTTCCTTCATATTTAAGTACTGGTCTCTGGTAAACTCTACACCGGTGGGACAGTCTAAAAGAAGCAGAAGTTTTATCTTAAAATTATCGTTTAAGTAATACAGATAGATACCATGTACATTAACACGAATATTTTGATATCCTTTTTCTGTTAGGTATAACTTAAGCTTTTCTATCATAGTCCTGCTTCCTTTCTTTTTGCTTTAGCTAGGATTTGGGCATCAAAAAACTAACTATTATATAGAACTAGCAATTTGTCCAAAATGAAAAAATCCATGCTTAAACTACAGTGTAAAAGAATTTAAATTCATTTCTAATTTGAACACTTGTTTAAATTAATCAGCCCAGTCTAAGGAACGCCCTAATGCTTTACGCCAGCCTTTAATAAGCAATTCTCTTTTTTCCTGCTTCATAATAGGGGCGAAGGTTTGGGAGAGTGCCCAGTTTTCTTTTATTTCATTTTTGTCTTTCCAATAACCGGCAGAGAGTCCGGCAAGATAAGCCGCTCCTAATGCTGTCGTTTCTATACAGGATGGGCGCAATACCTGGACGTCTAAAATGTCTGACTGGAATTGCATTAAGAAGTTATTAGCAGAGGCTCCGCCGTCTACCTTTAAGGTGTTTAGTAACAGGCCGGAATCCTGTTCCATTGCTTTTAGAACATCGTAGGTCTGATAAGCAATGGATTCTAAGGACGCACGAATTAAATGCGCTCTGTTAAAGCCCCTTGTCATACCGACAATCGTCCCTCTGGCATACTGGTCCCAATAAGGAGCTCCAAGACCGGAAAAGGCAGGAACTACGTATACACCATTGGTATCCGCTACAGATTTGGCAGCTTCTTCAGACTGGCTGGCGGTGCGAATAACCTGAAGCTCATCTCTAAGCCACTGTATCACGGCACCTGCTACAAAAACGCTGCCTTCTAAGGCATATTGAATTTTACCTGCTTCGCTGGCAGCGACAGTAGTCAGCAGGCCATTTTTTGAAGTAATTATATCTTTACCAGTATTCATTAGCAAAAAGCATCCGGTACCATAGGTGTTTTTCACTTCACCCTGTTCAAAACAGCATTGTCCAAAGAGTGCTGCCTGCTGATCACCGGCTACTCCCGCAATGGGAATTGAAGAGCCAAGCAGACCTGATTCTGTATGTCCGAAGATATGGCTTGAAGGTTTTACTTCGGGGAGCATGGATGCAGGAATGTTTAGAAGCTTTAGAAGTTCTTCATCCCATTGTAATCTTTTTATATCAAACAACATGGTTCTTGAAGCATTTGTATAGTCCGTTGCAAAGACTCGGCCATTGGTTAATTTCCAAATAAGCCAGGTATCAACGGTTCCAAACAGTAGATTTCCTTTTTCAGCTTCCTTTCTTGCATCGCTTACATGGTCTAAAATCCAGCTGATTTTTGTACCTGAAAAGTATGCGTCCGGAATCAAACCTGTTCGCTCTCGAATCAATGTATCATATCCCTCATTTTTTAGGTTTAGAATGATATCAGAGGTTCTGCGGCACTGCCATACAATCGCATTATATACAGGTTCACCTGTGTGCTTATTCCAAACGATGGTGGTTTCTCTTTGGTTGGTGATTCCAATTGATACAATTTCTTCTGCTTTGGTACCTATTTTTGCCATTGCCTCTGTGGCAACACTAATTTGTGAAGACCAGATTTCCATTGGATTATGTTCTACCCAGCCGGATATGGGATAGATTTGGCTAAACTCCTTTTGCGCGATGCTCACAGCCTGCCCTTTTTTATTAAATAAAATACATCTTGAGCTGGTTGTGCCTTGGTCTAAGGCCATAATATATTTTTTCACAGGTTACCTCCGCATGATATGTTTTGCTTTCTACGGTTCTCCATACCGTCATACTATCTTATGGTAGATTATACTATTATTTTACTTTTAATACAAGGCAGACAAAAGATTCATATAGGTTAGAGGGTTAAAAAGAGACTACTAGTGGCAAAATAAAAATAGAAAAATCATTAAACAGTAGAATAATACAACTTGACAAAAAGTAATAACTAACATAAAATCATGAGTATAGCGATGATGAGGATTAGTATATAAATGTTATCCTGCCAGAGAGAGAATTGATAGGTGTGAGATTCTCAGGAGAGCCTTATAGAACCTACCTTGGAGCACTGTATGAAAATACAGCGTAGGCCGGCGTTAACGGTATTTAAGGAGAACTGCTTCTGGCAGTTAATTAGGGTGGTACCGCCGAGGTCTTTCGGTCCCTTGTGGAGGAAAGGCTTATTTTTATGCCTTTCTATACTTACTGATATCAGTAGGTTAAAACAATTTTAAGAAGGAGAGATCATCATGGCTAAGGAAAAGAAATTAGTTGAGGCAATCACCTCCATGGATGAGGATTTTGCCCAATGGTACACAGATGTTGTAAAAAAAGCAGAATTAGTTGACTATTCCAGTGTAAGAGGTTGTATGATACTAAGGCCCAATGGCTATGCCCTTTGGGAAAACATTCAGAAAGAATTGGATAAAAGATTTAAGGATACGGGTGTCGAGAACGTATATATGCCTATGTTTATACCTGAAAGTCTGTTACAGAAGGAAAAGGATCATGTGGAAGGCTTTGCACCGGAAGTAGCCTGGGTTACTCATGGCGGGCTGGAACCTTTACAGGAAAGGCTTTGTGTTAGACCTACGTCAGAAACTTTATTCTGTGATTTATATTCTAATATCATTCAGTCATACAGGGATTTACCTAAATTATATAATCAATGGTGTTCTGTAGTACGTTGGGAAAAGACCTCAAGACCTTTCCTGCGCTCTGTGGAGTTTTTATGGCAGGAAGGCCATACGGCACATGCCACTGCAGAAGACGCAGAGGAAAGAACCATTCAAATGCTCAATGTATATGCAGATTTTTGTGAACAGATATTAGCGATACCGATGATTAAAGGCAAGAAGACAGATAAAGAAAAGTTTGCCGGAGCAATGGCAACCTATACAATAGAAGCATTAATGCATGACGGTAAAGCGCTTCAATCCGGAACCAGTCATAACTTCGGAGACGGCTTTGCGAAAGCATTCGACATTCAATATACCGATAAAGAAAATAAACTACAGTATGTTCATCAAACCTCATGGGGACTATCAACTCGTATTATTGGTGCTATTATCATGGTGCACGGTGATGACAGCGGTCTAGTACTGCCTCCAAGAATCGCGCCAATCCAGGTAATGGTTATTCCAATTGCTCAGCACAAAGAAGGTGTACTTGAAAAAGCTGCCGAACTAAAAGATAAGTTAGGAGCTTTCCGTGTTAAGGTAGACGACACAGATAAAAGTCCGGGCTGGAAATTCAGTGAACAGGAAATGCGGGGTATACCGATTCGTATTGAAATCGGGCCGAAGGACATGGAAGCCAATCAGGCAGTAATTGTTAGACGTGATACCAGAGAAAAAGTTGTAGTATCATTAGATGACCTTGAAAAAGAAGTGGAGCAGATTTTAAACACCATGCAAAATGATATGTTAGAAAGAGCAAGGGTGCATCGAGATACTCATACCTCTGTAGCAGCAGATTATGAGGCGTTCAAAGAGGTAATTGCTACTAAGCCGGGATTTGTAAAGGCTATGTGGTGTGGAGATAAGGAATGCGAAGATAAAATTAAAGAAGAAACAGGCGCTACTTCTCGTTGTATGCCTTTTGAACAAGAGGAAATCACTGAAACCTGTGTATGCTGTGGAAAAAAAGCCAAATCCATGGTCTACTGGGGAAAAGCATACTAATATAAAATCAGAGGCTGCTTTTAGAAAGCAGCCTCTGAAATTCTTATTTGAATATTATAACTCTTTCTTCTAAGGAGTTATATTGTTTGTCAGAAGGTCCGGCAACCGGTTTTCCAAATGGCATCTGAGCTATTAACTTCCAGGAATTATTTAAGTTCCACGCTTTCTTTACTTCTGCTTCAATCAGCTCACTATAGTGCTGTAAGGAAGCTCCTAAACCTTCTAATTCCAGTGCGGTCCATACAACATATTGATGCATACCGTTTGCCTGTTGTGCCCAAACCGGAAAGTTATCCTTATATAATGGGAAGTTTTGCTGTAAATCTTCTATTATGCTGAGATCCTCAAAGTATAAAACAGTTCCGTAGCCAGCTTTAAAGGAATTGATTTTTTCTTCTGTAGAAGCAAACTGGTCAGCAGGTACAATTGCTTTCAAAGAATTTATAGCGATATCCCATAGTTTATCATGTTCTTTACCTGTTAATAAAACAAATCTGGTACTTTGGGAATTAAATGCAGAGGGAGTATGTTTTATAGCGTGCTCCAGTACTTCCTTTAATTTATCATCAGATATAGTACTTTCTTTACTTAGGGCGTATATAGTGCGTCTGTCTTCAACTGCGTTATAAAAATCTTTCATGGGGTTTTCCTCCTGTTTTAAATAAAGTATTTGATTCTTTAAGTTAGTATATGCGTTTCATTTGTTTGGTATTTAATGGTGAATATATTACTAATTAGTACAATGTGATTATTTTTTAAGGTGTATATAGCTCCCACTGCATGCCGCATCTACTTAAGATGTGGCACTGCCTTAAATCTGGGTGTGAAATTGTTTTAGTTTTCAATTTCACATTAGACACCTGATAATTTCTTTAATGTTCTTATTAAATTTCTTTTTTCATCATCTGTTAAAACCGAAAATATTTCATTAATATTTTCCTTATGCCTTGGAAATATACCTTGTATTAAGGCCCTTCCTTTATCGGTAATCCGAATCAGATTCACTCTTTTATCAGCAGGATCGCTGCATCTGCTAACCAATCCATCCTTTACCAGATTATCTATGACTACCGTCATATTGCCTCCGGTTGATAATATTTTATCTATAATCTCACAAATCCTCAAGTCGCCTTTATGGTATAGTACCTCCAGTACTGCAAATTGTGAAACGGTTAACCCACCTTCCTTTATTGTCTTATACTCCCTTTTATGAACACTTTGGGAGCAACGGCTTAAGGCAATTAATGCTTTCAGATTAAGTTCTTCTGTATTACCATATTTTGTTTTGTTGTCTTCCATACCATTAATATATTACTAATTAGTAATATTGTCAATAGCTTTTAAAAAAATTTATTTGAATTGGGAATTGTTATAAAGATAGATTAGAAGTATAATTGTTACCAATAGTCCTTCGTTTGTTAATTACTAAACTGAGTCAATTGAATATCCATTTTTATGGAATTGGATGAAAGCACCAAAAACAGGTTCTGATGGGGTGACATAGCACCTTTTTTGGTGATTTCACTTACATCCTTGTTATAAAGAAGGATTTTCAATTGCCGAAATTACTAAAACTTATAATAGGAGAGCAAAGTATGAAAAGGGTTGGGAATATTATAATATCCATATTACCAATACTGGTATGTTATGGAATCCAGATGGTAGTATATACAGGAACACTTATAATTTATGGTCTCATTCAGGGCTTTCAACTAGCTGCAATGGGGGAAACAGATCCGGTTATAGCCACGAAATATATTTTAGGCGGACTAAGTGTAGAGGTATTGTTGTTAATTTCAGCTATATCTGCTCTGTTGGCTTTGGCGGTATTTGGTATTTGGTATAAGCTGCTTACTAAAACTGAAGTAAGAACGGATTATAGCAGATTTAAGAAGCCTAAGAATCTGATGTCGATTCTATTTATAGGCATTGGCCTTCAGATTGGTATAACCTTTATCCTTAGCATTCTAGCTAGTTTAAAGCCGGAGTGGTTTGAATCATATGTTAAAGTTATGGAGCAGCTAGGAATGGGAAATACCCTGTTATCCACAGTGTATATTGGTTTAATTGCTCCTTTTTCAGAGGAATTCATCTTTCGAGGAGTTATTTTAAAGTTAGCCCGCAGGGCATTACCTTTCACTGTGGCAAATATATTGCAGGCATTATTGTTTGGTATTTATCACGGCAATCTGGTTCAGGGCATTTATGCCTTTATTATTGGTATGTTCTTTGGATTTGTATGTTATAAATTAAAAACCATAGCAGGTTCCATTCTGCTTCACATGGTTATAAACATAAGTGGTCTTCTGCTTGAGTATGTCCTTACGGACCGGGTTCTTCAGATGCCGGGCATGGTAATTATACTGGCAGGCTTATCTATTGCAGGAATTGTCTATGGTACAGTAATGCTAACTAAGCGGGACGAGGTGGATGAATTCGATTTATCAAATTATCGTTAATGAAATATAATTGTTATCCCTGAAAAGTTCGGCTATAATATAAAGATAGATTATGGGATGTCTGAAAGCTAGTTGTTTCGTGGACTTATGTTCAGGAGGAATAGTTTCAGTTACACTATGGGAGAAGATGCAGGAAGGAATTGACATGAAGATACATTTACCACAAAATGTGGATTATATTATAAATGAGCTGATTAAACATGGATATGATGCTTATGCGGTAGGGGGCTGTATCAGAGACTCTATTCTTGGTAAAGAACCAGAGGATTGGGACATAACAACCTCTGCGAAACCTCTTGAAATAAAACAGATATTTAAAAGAACCATAGATACGGGAATTCAACATGGAACGGTTACTGTTATGCTTGATAAGGAGGGGTATGAGGTTACAACATACCGGATTGATGGTGAATATGAAGATAACAGGCACCCTAAAAGCGTGGAATTCACCACAAACCTGACAGAAGATTTAAGACGCAGGGATTTCACTATTAATGCCATGGCTTTTAATGAATTAGAGGGTTTGGTAGATGTATTCGGGGGATTAGACGATTTAAAAGACGGTATTATCCGCTGTGTTGGAAGTGCAGTGGAGCGATTTGAAGAAGATGCCTTACGGATTCTACGAGCGGTCCGTTTTTCTGCTCAACTGGGGTTTTGTATTGAAGAGGGAACCATACAAGCCGTTAAGGAAAAGGTGCAAAATCTGGAACATATAAGTGCGGAACGAATCCGTGTGGAGTTAAACAAATTGCTCCTATCGCCCCATCCCGAAAAACTACTAGACGCTTATAGCACAGGAATAACAAAAACGATTCTTCCTGAATTTAATGCTATGATGGAAAGAGATAGTGTGGGTTCTCTACCAAAGGAAACCGTAGGTCAAAACACCCTAAAAGCTATAGCATTAGTGGGAAATTCCCATAAGACAGAAACAGTTTTTGGGCACTTAACTGAACAAAAAGAATATACGAAGCAGGAAATTTTAATTCTTAAGTGGGCGATGCTGCTTAGGAGGATTGCCGTACCAAGGGATAGTTCAGAAATAGAAGTAGAAGAGGATTTCATATTTCAGGACAGAGCCAGTGCTGCCACTGCGAAAGAAATATTAAAAAGATTGAAGTTTGATAATGATACGGTTGATACTGTATATCGTCTTGTTTTATGGAATACGTACACGATTCCTATAACTGCTGCAAAGTTACGCAGGTCAATATATCAGGTAGGAGCTGATATTATGGAACTCTTATTGGAAGTGCAAAAAGCAGGTTTGATGGCAGAAAATGCAAGCGATATGGAATGTGAATGTAAAAAACTGGAACAAGCATCGGAGCTTTTATATGAGATAAAAAGTAAAAAGCAATGTGTTTGTTTAAAAATGTTAAAAATCAACGGAAAAGATTTGATTTCCATAGGATTTAAACCAGGTGTAATCCTAGGTGAAACTCTGGAAAAGCTTTTGCTTAAGGTAATCGAAGAACCATCCTTGAATGACAGAGATATCCTGCTTAAGATGGCGTCGGGCTATTTAGAATGATTCTGAGTTGTATATGAAAACACTTTATAAATTATTACCACTATAGGTTGATATATTTTTCTATACGGTCGATATTAAATACAAATGAAAAGCTTTTTTGATATCAAATTTATCTGAAATCCTTACATTTCCTGTCATGAATCAGGTGCATTTATCATAGGATTAAAAGAGACACCCCTATGCAGCGGTGCAATAGTTTGAGTCAGGAGGCTTTCCTATGGAGGATAGAAATCTAGAACTTTTAAGACAATATAATATAAAAATCTACAACACATACAGAATCAGGGGGGCATATATAGTAGAGACGGATAAGGGACTCAAGCTATTGAAAAGCTTAGAGAGTTCGAAAAGTCGTGTCGAGTTTGAGAATACCCTTCTTGAGTATCTAACCGTTCAAAACTACCCTTATGTAGATTTATATATTAAGAATTCGGCAGGTGAATTAATTACAGAGGATGGTGCCGGAAATCGGTTTGTACTAAAAAACTGGTTTCCCGGGGAGGAATGCAATCTTAGAAATGAAGCAGACATTGCGGATGCTACAACTAATCTGGCACTTTTACATTCCATGCTGCGTGAGGTACCCTTAACGAAAGAACAGGCAGAATGGAGTACATATTCTAATCTTACCGAAGTTTTTGATAAAAGAAACCGTGAATTAAAACGTGTCAGAGGCTATATTCGGGAAAAACGAAAAAAAAATGAGTTCGAAATATGTTATTTGAATTGTTATGATGAATTTTATGAACAGTCTCAGCAGGCAGCAGAGATTCTGACGAATTCCAATTATGAAGCCTTAATGCAGGAGGCCATAGAGCATAAGTATATCTGCCATGGTAATTACACCTATCATAATGTAATTATGATTAATACCAATCAGATTGGCTATAGTAACTGGAAGCCTTCTTATCAAACCGAATACCTTTCAGCAGCTGGTTTACGTGGAAAAGTAAACGGAAATATGGCAACCACCAACTTTGATAAAGCTTGTATGGGAGTTCAAGTTATAGACTTATATCAGTATCTTAGAAAGGTTATGGAAAAGAATGAATGGGATATTGATCTAGGAAGTAGAATACTTGATACCTATAATCAAGTACTTCCCATTGATAAAGATGAGCTTAAGTTATTATATGTACTACTTCTATATCCTGAAAAATTCTGGAAGATAACAAACTTTTATTATAATGGAAAGAAATCCTGGGTTCCCCAGCGCAATATACAAAAACTTATCGGAATTCAGGAACAGAAAGAAAAAAAGAAGAAATTTATGGAACGACTGGAAGCAACACTGGGTTAGAGTTACAGTAAGGCAGTTGCGAAATGATTAAGAATCGAATATAATAGTAAAAATGAGGTTAATTAAGTCAAAAATTCCTTAAGAGAAGTCCCTAAGGCATAGCGTCAGGGTATGTTCCTGCTGTGGTGATATACCCTGGTAAACAAGTCCGGGTAACAGGAGCGTTATGTGCCTTATTACAGGAGGTAAACATTGGAAGATAAAACGTATGGATATAAAGTACATAAGAGACGAATCGTAGGTATTTTTCCCGTTTTTTTAATAGGAGCCTTTTTTGTGATACTGCTGGTTATGGCGTTTCATGTTACAGCAAAGGACTCAAATCAAAATGGACATAATTCTTCAGCAACATCAGGAAATGGTACAATACCACCTTCTGATGAAGGACAGGATGGGAGGAATAAAGAGTTTCTAGCAGTGGTAAAGGAAATTAATAAAGAAGATTTAACTATGACTTTATTAGATACTAATTCCGGACAAGATATTATACTAGGGTATAGCGGCGGAACTCAGGTTTTGGACAAATATGAAAAAGTATTATCCGTTGCCCAGTTATCTTCTGGGGTAATGGTAGATGCTGTTTATAATACAGATACTTTAAAGCTTACAAAAGTACAGTTAACCAACCAGGCCTGGGAATATAAAGGGGTTAGCAACTGGGCTATTTATGACTTGGAACAGCGCATTGATATTGTGGATACGAAATATCGTTACTCAGATAAAACAGTAGTCACCAGAGATGGAAAGCTTTTAGATGCAAATGTCCTTCATGAAAAGGATGAAGTGATTATAAGAGGCTACGATAAATTTATATGGTCCATCGAGGTGGTAAAGGGTCATGGGACTCTTATATTTAAGGATTATGACGATTTTATCGGTGGCATTGCGCATATTGGAAACAGAGAAACCCTTGCGGTAACAGAGGATATGACCGCGATTGTGCGGGAAGGAACATATGACATTACTTTGGAAAATGGGAACTTAAAAGGGACAAGGACTATAACAGTAATTCCTCAGGAGTCATTTATAGTGGATATGGGTGAATTTAAAAAGCCCAAGGCTCAGATGGGAGTAGTAGATTTTATAATATCTCCATATGGAGCAGAACTAAAAATTGATGGAACGGAAAAAGAGTACGAGAACGCAGTTGAACTTAAATACGGAGAACACAAAATAGAGGTGGCTCTTGGTGGATATACGACATATACAGGAACTCTTAATTTAGAGGAAGAGGAGAAGACCGTTAATATCACTTTGGCTGAAACCAAGAAAGATACAGATGCAGATGATACCTCTGAAAATGAGGATGAAACTACGAATAAACCGGCTGATACATCGAAGGGCAGCGGGGATTATGAACAGGTATCTTACAATAATTATATTTATGTTGAGGAGCCGGAAGGAGCTTCTATCTACTTTAACGGTCAATTTAAAGGAACTTCACCGGTGAGTTTTCCAAAAGAAGTGGGAACCCATTACATTACATTGATACAATCCGGCTATTCTACTAAAACTTATACGGTAGAAGTTAAGGATGATAAGGAAGATGTCAAACTAACGTTTCCCGCAATGATAAAGTCAGAGTAAAAGGCTTGTAAGAATAACCCGGAGCAAAAGCAGTTGTATTCTACTGTTAGGTTTCTGGGTTATTTTGGTATATTTTATAACATAAGACATAGAATAAACTAAGGAGATTCTATGGAGGCATTATGCGAAAGGTTAAGATATGGGTGCTGCTGTTTGCCTTAGTCGGAAGCAGTTTTTTATTAACCGGTTGTAAATCTGAAAAAACAGATATTAAAAAAATTAAGGATTTGGAGTTTACCGTTGTAGAAGATGCAGATGTACCGGAGCAGCTTATGGAAATTATTAATGAAAAGAAAAAAGAACCCTTTAAGATGTCTTATGCAAATGGCGACAGCTTATACATAGTGGTAGGTTATGGAGAAAAGCCCACGGGAGGTTACAGCATAGCAGTAGACAATTTATTTTTAACATCAAATGCTGTTTATATTGATACGAATTTAATTGGACCGGCGGAGAATGAGCAGGTAACCAATGCCCTTACCTATCCCTACATAGTAGTTAAAACGGAGTTTATTGATAAAAGTGTAGTGTTTGAGTAGATTTTTTGCTGGAGACTGCTTTTGGTTATTAATTTTACAAAAATTACGAGTATTGTATTTAAAAGCAGCTTCTCCGGTAATATCAATAAATTCTGGTGATTATTGCCTTGATATGTTAAAATTGCCTAATTTTATTGTGCAATAAGTCAAAATGCGGAAAAATTTAAAATTAATTCTGTAAATTAATAACAATAAATACTGACTTATAACAAAGTGAATTGGCACATTTTTTGTACACAAGTCTCGTAAAAATTGTGAGTTGTCAGAAAATTTGTTGACAAGCCGTAAAATTCATGTTATAGTGACTATGGTTGTAATTTGGATATTTATGTTCAGAGATTTTAGACATCTTTAGAGTGGAAGAGTTGGTCTAAAACCTTAATATAAAGATGTACTACTCTTAAGGAGGCTATTATGATGATGAAACAGGCAGATGTCAGCAAGGTTCGCAGAGAAATAATAAGTCACGTGGGAAGCAGAGTAAAAATCAAAGCGAATAGAGGAAGAAATAAAATGGATATTACAGAGGGCATTATCACTGAGACATATCCAAGTATATTTTTAATTAAAATAGAAGATGGCAGTTCTGATACGGTAAAAACAATGTCATTTAGTTATGCCGATGTTTTAACAAAAGATGTGCAGATGATGCTCTGCTAAGTTATAATAGACAGGCTTTGGCTGTTGCAAAAGGTATGCTTATACCTTTTGCAGCAGCTTTTTTATGCGGTATATTTAATTTATTCATAAAAAGGATACCTTCTGAATATGATATGGTATAAGACAAGGAGGGATAGTTTGTGGAACTGATCAAGAAAAATATCCATATGAATAAATTGAAATGTCAAACCAGTCTTCAGCTTACCTTAGACGATGATTTTAATGTTCCTGATGCAAAACCTGACATTTATAAAATTATTAAAGAGCAAGGCTCAGTTAAAATCAATGATGTAAAAATGTCAAATGGTAAGTTAATGGTAAAAGGTGCGCTTTGTTTCAATGATTTGTATTTGAGCGATGAAAATGCAAGACCGGTAAATAACATGTCCGGGGAAGTGGCCTTTGACGAATTAATTCATCTGGAGGATGCCTGCGCTGGTGATGATGCAATAATTAACTGGGAACTGGAGGATTTGACAACTGGTTTAATTAATTCCAGAAAGCTGAGTGTAAAAGCGATTGTGAAGTTGACTGTCCTAGTGGAGGATTTGTACGATGAAGCAACAGCAGTTTCTGTAGACGGAGAAGAGGATATCCAGTTTATTAACAAAAGTATTACGGTAACCGATGTAGCAGTTGACAAAAAAGACACCTACCGGGTAAAAGACCAGATACACCTACCCTCAGGTAAGGGGAACATCTCAGAGATTTTATACAGTGAAGTTGAATTAAGAAATCCGGAGGTTCGTTTACTGGACAGCAAATTTTCTGAAAAGGGTGAAATTCTCGTCTTTATCCTTTATGCAAGTGAAAATGAAGAAACCCCGGTTGAATATTTTGAGACGGAACTGCCTTTTAGCACTATAGTGGAATGCAATGGCTGTACGGAAGATATGATAGATAATATCAATTTTTCCATTGCCAGTAAAAGCTTAGATGTTATGCCTGATGCGGATGGAGAACAGAGGATTATCGATCTTGAGGTTGTGCTTGAGATGGGGATAAAAATATATGAGGAAGAAGAACTGGAATTACTAAACGATGTTTATTCTCCTTCAAAAGAGTTAGTACCGGTTTTAAAAGAAGCACATTATGAGGATTTGTTAGTGAAGAATAACAGTAAAGTCAGGGTCAATGATCGTGTCAGGCTAACCCAGAATCAACCCGAGATACTTCAAATCTGCCATGCCAGCGGTGAAATTAAAGTGGATGATATTGAACTTATAGAAAATGGTCTGGAAGTAAACGGCGTATTGGAAGTACAGATTTTGTACATATGTCCGGATGATAATAAACCTCTAAATTCGGTGAAAGGGGTTATACCCTTTAATCAGTTAATCGAAGCAAAAGGTATAAATCAGAATAGTATTTATAATGTGAAGCCGGCATTGGAGCAATTGAGTGTTATGATGCTTGACAGTGAAGAGATAGAAGTAAAGGCTGGTATCGGTTTAAATGCTATGGTCTTCAATACAGTAACAGAGCCTATTATTACAGATATTGAAGTGTATGATATTGATTATGAGAAGCTTCAGTCAATGCCCAGTGTTGTGGGTTATATTGTAAAAGCCAGGGATACTTTATGGAACATTGCAAAGAAATACTATACGACTATAGACCGGATTAAACAAATTAACGGATTGGAAGAAGATAATGTAAAGGTTGGAGATAAACTTATTATTACAAAAAAGGTAGACCGATATATATAATAAGTTATGTATGTACATAAGCAGAGCCGAGGGAAATTAAGTTCCAACGGCTCTGTTTTGTATATAAACCAGTTACTAAGAATAATCTATTGTTTTTAAATTGTTTCTTTGTAAATTTGAAGTTGGCAGTACCGGGTTTACATTTTGATAACTACCGTTTTTTATATGTACAAAATCGTTTTGTAAGAGTTTTTTATTTAGCTCCAGCACTCTCTTTTGAAGAACTTCTCCACTGTTCCAGCTTTTCCATCGTTGCATCAAAAGTCTTTTGACAAATTTCTGGTAGTTCTCCGCCCCAAGCTTTTTTTGCCTGTTCAAAGCCTTCCTTTATGGCATCTGCCATAGCATCAATTTTATCCGGGTCACCGCCGGTAAGAGCTTTGGCAAAAGATATAAGGCGGTCAGAAGTTTGGTTTACACCCCAGTACCCGTCCTCTGCAATATCAGCGTTTGCTTGCGCAGCTGTTTCGTCATCTACAGTTACTTTACCCTCACGAAGCAGTTGGTACATCGTTGCCTCATCAAAGGTCTGGCCTTGCTGCAACATCATTTTTTCAACTAAATCCCGAAGCTGTTTTGTACGTTTTTCAGCATCTGCCTTTAGCTGGGCAATGGTTACCGTGTCCTGTTTATAAACCGGTTTTTTTACAGTTTCCTCTGTGCTTTTTTCATATACAGCAGCGGGTTCATTAGCTGTACTACTTATAGTGGTGTCAGACTCGGTTTTTTTCTTAGTCTGTGTAGTAGTGGTGCTTCCGTAATTAGAAGCAGTAATTCCATTTACTCCCATATTGGTACCCTCCTTGGTATTATAAGTTTACTAGATATGGTTATTATCGGAATTATATTGTAAAAACTTTAGGTATGTACAAAACTCTTTGCTTTTTTTAAGGAAGTAGACGAAATCACCAAAATAAAGGTGATTTCGTCTACTTCTATCACATAAAATGATAGTCTTATACTTGGCTAATTGAGATATTTAATAGACGGGGTGATATAAATTTGTCAAAAAAACCTGTTTACTTAATTCACTTATTTTAAATTGATAAAATGCTTTTTCTGCTGCCTTTAAATCATCAAACAAGCCGAATACGGTTGGACCACTGCCACTCATTAGAGATACTAGTGCACCATACTCCAGCATTTTTTCTTTAATAGTTCCAATAATGGGATAGTCTTTCATTGTAACTGTTTCTAATATATTACCGAAATCGCTAATTGCTGTATAAAGATTATTTTGTTCAATACCTTTTATAATACCATCTATATTCGGGTGATTTATTGTCTCATTAAGCTTTAAATGTTCGTAAACATATTTGGTAGATACATTAATGGAAGGCTTAACAATAAGTACGTGACAAGCAGGAAAGTGAGGCAGAGGAGTTAAGACTTCACCGATACCCTCAGATAAGGCAGTCCCCCTCATAATACAATAAGGTACGTCAGCACCTAATTTTAATCCCAGTTCCATAAGTTTTTCTCTGGAAAGCTTTAAATCAAACAGCCTGCTCAAGCCAAACAGCGTAGCTGCGGCATCCGTACTTCCGCCAGCCATACCGGCTGCAACAGGGATTTTTTTCTCCAATAAAATGGATACGCCCTGATTTATGTTATATTCTTTCTTAATTAAGGCGGCAGCTTTATAACAAAGATTATTATCATCGGTTGGAAGGTAATGGAGATTGGTCTTTACGATTACCCCTGTATGATTACAGCGGTTTATGGTCAGCTTATCGTATAAGCCGATTGTCTGCATAATCATGCGGACTTCGTGATAACCATCTTCTCTTTTTCTCACTACGTCTAACCCTAAATTAATCTTGGCAAATGCTTTGAGTCTGATTGTATTCATAAGTATTCCTGTTCTCCTTATGTATTTTAGCACTTGTTAAAACCTATTACTGAGCATTTGTGCTGTAAGGCCAATTGCCATACAGCAGCACATTACTATGATTATATGCTTATGGTAGCATATTTGCAATAGTGCACTTTTAATCTGCCAGCAAATCCTTTACCAAAGATATTAATTTAAACTTGACTTTGACTTTTGGCTTATTCGTTGAGAGGATTGAGGTATACTCATCCTCCGTAAGAAAATATTTAAGCTGGTCCTTGGATTCTTTTGGCACAACACTATAAGTTGCATCGACAAAGCAAAGAGGTGGGAACATGATACACCACCAGTTTTGGCCCTTTGCCTCCCCCAATTCAATGCGAAGTGCTTCATAATCTCCCGGAGGCAGGGACAAATCGCCATACACTTTTAAAGGAAAATAATCATTGGATAGGGAGGCTTTGGAAGTATATGTAAAGCCGTTCTCTGCTATTACGGAGTCTGCCAGGCTTTTAAGAGAGGTTAATTGGCTTTTTAGAAGCTCTCTTGCCTGCTCCGTACTGCCGGCATCTTTTAAGAGCGGCTCCAGATAAGAGGTTACCGCCGCCTTTATTTTTAACTTCAGTGCTTGATCCTCTGTAGAATCACTATTGGCAATTACATGAAAGCGTATAATTTCAGAAGCAATCCCTTTTTGAAGTGTTTCTGCACTTTTAGGGGCTGCAATAACGTTATAGATGGAGAAAAAACTAATACTAAGCAGAAGACAGGCAATTACCAGCCAGCGATTATCTTTATGTAAGAATATCTTTTGTAGAGTGCTTTTTAATGTCATAAATACTCCGTTCTGCTGAAATTCAGCTAAGTTTTTTTCTATTATAAAATATAAAATCTTTGAGAACTAACAGTGCTATGTATTGGAATATTTTAAGTATTGACATGATTGAAAGACTTAAACAAACTGAAACAGATTATTTATAGTAAGTAAAACATCTAATTTTTGTAAAATTAAAAACAGGAGAGGATTGTAAGTTAGCTATTGAATGTTCCACAAATAAATAGTAAAATGAATAAAGTGTTTCAAACAATAATAAATATAGTGTAAGTATTTTGATTCCATAGCTTAAGTGACTGGGCTATTTTTTCTGATAGCCATAAGCTTATGTAAATCATGTGTTTTAAGCTAAAAAGAAAGGATACTTATTATGAATAAAAAAACAGTGGCAGTTTTATTTGGCGGCAGGTCTTCAGAACATGAGGTTTCCTGTGTTTCGGCAAAAACTATTATTTCAAATATAAATAGAGATTTATATGAGGTTATCATAGTCGGTATTACAAAGGAAGGGAAATGGATTAAAGTAAACTCCATTGAAGATATTACTTCCGGGAAGTGGAAAAACGGAACAACAACAGCGGTTATATCCCCAGATGCCACACAAAAAGCAGTATTATTTCTGGAGGGTAATAAGGTAAACATAGAAAAAGTTGATGTTGTATTCCCTGTACTTCATGGGTTGAATGGTGAAGACGGTACTGTTCAGGGGCTTTTAGAGCTTGCAGGAATTCCATATGTAGGCTGTGGAGTGGTGGCTTCCGGGGTATCCATGGATAAGCTGTTTACAAAAATCATTGCAGATTCCTTAGGAATACGTCAGGCAAAATATGCAGCCGTTCTGAAAAAGGAACTGGAGCAAATACATAAGGTAACAGAAAAAATTGAAAGTGTTCTCCCCTATCCGGTATTTATCAAACCTTCTAATGCCGGTTCTTCTAGAGGTGTATCAAAAGCAACGAACCGGGAAGAATTAATAGCAGGTCTTTATGCAGCAGCGGAACATGACCGTAAAATTCTTGTTGAAGAGACTATAATCGGACGTGAAATTGAATGTGCAGTACTTGGCGGTAATGAACCAAGAGCTTCAGGAGTAGGAGAAATCATTGCAGCAGCGGATTTTTACGATTACGATGCAAAATATAACAATGAAGAGTCCAAAACCATTATATCTCCGGAATTGCCGGGCAATGCTACTGAGACAGTAAGGGATTTCGCAGTTAAGATTTTTAAAGCTGTAGATGGGTATGGTTTATCCCGCGTTGATTTCTTTGTAATAAACGATGGAGAAGTTATATTTAATGAAATAAATACGATGCCCGGCTTTACAGCAATCAGTATGTATCCTAAGTTATGGGAAGCCAAAGGCATTGGCAAGCCTCAGTTGATTGAAAAGTTATTGCAGTTGGCATTTGCAAGGGCAGCAGAGGCAGGAGGCGAAAACGATGGCCAGTAGTGCGCCAATCGGTGTGTTTGATTCAGGAATCGGCGGCTTAACGGTAGCCAGAGAAATTATGAGACAGATTCCGGGCGAAACGATTATATATTTTGGTGATACAGCCAGAGTACCTTATGGAAGCAAATCAAAAAAGACTATTATAACGTATTCAAGACAAATTGTTCGATTTTTACAGACAAAAAATGTTAAGGCTATTGTAATAGCCTGTAATACAGCCAGTGCTTTTGCATTAGAGACAGTTGCATCTGAGGTATCTATTCCGGTAATCGGAGTGGTAAAACCCGGGGCAAGGATTGCAGCAAAGGCAACTAGAAATGGAAATATTGGTATAATAGGAACGGAAGGTACTATAAGCAGTGGTATCTATAATACTTACTTAAGTGAAACGAACCCTACGGTAAACGTCTACGGTAAAGCCTGCCCTCTATTTGTTCCGTTGGTGGAAGAGGGCTGGCTTACTGACCCTGTAACTGTGGAGGTGGCAAAAAGATATATAAAGGAACTATTAAGTTATGATATTGATACTTTAGTTTTGGGATGCACTCACTATCCATTGATACGTCATACCATTGGAGATATTGTTGGTAATAATGTCACATTGGTAAATCCTGCTTATGAAACAGCACGTGAATTAAAGAAGGTTCTCGAAAAAGAAGGAATTGAAAGTACGGCAACAGCAGGAGAACATAAATTCTATGTAAGTGATGGTGCGGAAAAATTTCAGAAATTTGCCAATACGATTCTTCCCTGTGAAGTAGTGGAAACAAAGGATATTAATATTGAAAGTTTTGCGGATTCATTAATTTAAGAGGTATAATAGCTGGTTGTAAGTAAACTTAGGACAAGAAAGGCAGTATCACAGACAAGCCTGTGATATGCAAAGGGTATAAGAATGAAAAAAAATGTACTGGTGTCAATATCTGGACTTCAATATGAAATCGATAAGGATGAAGCGGTAGAAGTAATCTCTGTTGGTGAGTATTATAATAAAAATGGTAAACATTATGTACTTTATGAAGAAATTTTAGAAGAGGTGGCTGGTGTAACCAACTGTACCATTAAAATTACAGATAATCAGATTGATATTATTAAAAGAGGTGCCAACAACGTTCATATGGTTTTTGAAACGAATAAAAAGAATACCACCTATTATCAGACTCCTTTTGGTGAGTTACAGATAGGCATCTACACAAACCAAATAGAAGTACATGAAGAAGAAGATAAGATTATAGCAGACATTAACTATGGTCTTGACATAAACTATTCCTTTGTGTCAGATTGTCAGATTCAAATTAAACTAACTTCCAAAAAACAACAGGAAAGCTGAAAGAAATAGAACAGTGCAAGTACAGATAGCACTAGAGCATACAGATGAATGTTAAAATGAAAAGGAGTCTTTCTCATTCCGTGGATATGCCCTTTGGCTTGCCCGGGTTATGAGACAGACTCTTCGTTTTATCTAAGCTTTTTCTTTATTGCTTAATTTATTTTTAATTTTTTGAAAGAATTTTTGTTTTTCTGGTTTTACATCTAAGTTAGAGCGAAGACCTTTAACGTCCATAATATAAATACCGTTCATAACTGCTTTAACTTCTTTTTTAATTGGAATCAAATCAAATACCTTATCATCACACATTAAAGTCATGATTTTTGGTCCGATTTTTGCTTTCACAATGGGAACCTTTGAGCCGCGCAGATATTTTGGAGTTTGGTCAACAACTATTTTGGGAAGATTTGCTTCTTTAAGCTTCATCCTTTTTTTATCTATAACTAAAATAGAAACTGTTTGTGCACCAGCTTTCATCTGTGCCTGGGACTCCTCGGATTTCTTCTGGAGCTTTCTTCCATAAATCATTAAACCGATGAATGCGGCGAGAATAACAGCCAAAACAATCAATATAATAATAACAGCGGTTTTCACGTATGTACCTCCTTCCTTTTGCATGCAATGGTAATATTGTATCATTAAATATTTAAAAGTTCAAGACTGAGTATTACACCAGAGGCTCGTTCTTTTCTAAGGTTTCCTTGATAATGTTTTGTATATGAGAACCGATAAATTTGCGTGTTTCCTTATCTAGTTCGTCAGGATAAACAGGTTTTCCATATTCAATAACTACATGGGCTTTTCGTATCCAAGGAAGATGGGTTTCAAAAATAGTATCGGTATTGTTAATGGATACCGGGATGATTGGACATCCTGACTTTTCTGCCATTTTTAAACTGCCTTCTTTAAAGGGCAGCATTTCCTTCCCTTGATTTCGGGTGCCTTCCGGGGAGATAAAAACAGAATACCCCTGTTTTATCAATTCTATACCCTGCAGGATTGTTTTTAAGCCTTCCCGTACGTTATCCCTGTCTAAAAACAGACAGTTTAGGTAGCGCATCCAGATGCTGATAAACGGGAGTTTTGACATTTCCTTTTTGGCAACAAAACCCGTTAAGTTAGGAACCGTAGTATATCCAATCAGGATATCAAAGTAACTTCTGTGATTGGCTACGTACAGTACCGCTTTGTCTTTTGGAACATTCTCTAATCCGATAACTGTCTTTCTTATGCCACAAATAAACAGTATAATTTTAAAAGCGCCTACTACAATTGCTTGAGAAGATTTCACCTTCATATGAGGATTTATTTTTCCAATGATGGTTTCAATCAAAAATAAGGGTATACTGATAATAAAAAAGATAAGTAAAAATAAGCCTACAAGTATTGTTTTCATAAAGCCCTCCCGGCTGATTTTAAATGTTTATGTTATCCAAAGAAAAATAGTCAACTTATAGTGCAAGCACAAAGTTGCCTCCTTCTTTTGATGGTTCTGGTAAGCGGATTAGAAATTCGAATGCAGTGCATTCTCATTCACGCTGCGCTTATCCAAAGAAAAATAGTCAACTTATAGTGCAAGTACAAAGTTGCCTCCTTCTTTTGATGGTTCTGGTAAGCGGATTAGAAATTCGAATGCAGTGCATTCTCATTCACGCTGCGCTTATCCAAAGAAAAATAGTCAACTTATAGTGCAAGCACAAAGTTGCCTCCTTTTCTTTGGACTAATCCGCTTACCGTGGATATTATACCACAATGTAAGAAAAAAATCTTTATAAATATTATGTTCTTTACAATTTTCTTAAGGATTATTAAATATTTTGCTATTTCTTGTACTATTAAAAGAATATGATATAATGTAGAAGATAATGAAATTGGACTCTCAGAACAGACATAACAAATCCTTTGATTCATTAAAAGGAAGATAAGCGGCAGTGTTTATTAGTGTGAATTATCGAAATATAATTTACACCCTGATTAGAGGCAGGGTTCCATCTTTTTAAGATGTGGCATGCAATGGGAGCTAGTATGAGACAAGCAGCAATTATGCCAAGGGTTTAAATTCATCCCGATTTGTATGCAGCAGGTATTTTAAGCAGTCTCTAATGCATACGATGGGAGTTTAATAAAAGCGCCTTTACGGGCACCTATGAACAAAGGAGTAAACACATGGGAAATGAGAATCTTACCTTATTAACAGATTTTTATGAATTAACTATGATGCAGGGTTATTTTAAAAATAATACCAATGACACAGTAATCTTTGACGTTTTTTACAGAACTAACCCTTCCGGAAGCGGCTACTCCATATGTGCCGGACTGGATCAGGTTATGGATTATATAAAAAACATTCGTTTTAGTCAGGAAGATATCGCATATTTAGCAAGCTTAAATATGTTTGATAAGGATTTTCTGGATTATCTTGTTGATTTCCGCTTTACCGGTGATATATATGCGGTTCCGGAAGGTACAGTTATTTTTCCTATGGAACCGATTGTTAAGGTGATTGCACCTATTATAGAGGCTCAGCTAGTAGAGACAGCTATACTTAATATTATCAACCACCAGAGCTTAATTGCCACTAAGGCTTCCAGAGTATGTTATGCAGCGCAGGGTGACGGAGTAATGGAATTTGGTTTAAGACGCGCCCAGGGACCGGATGCAGGTACTTTAGGTGCCCGTGCCGCGGTTATCGGGGGTTGTATCGGTACCAGTAACGTTCTTGCTGCAAAACAATATGGAATGCCTGTATTGGGAACTCATGCCCATAGCTGGATAATGAGTTTTGAAGATGAATTAACAGCGTTTCGCACGTATGCAGACTTATATCCGGATAATGCAACCTTACTGGTGGATACCTATGACACACTTCGTTCTGGAGTACCGAATGCTATTACTGTATTTAAAGAATTAAAAGAATCCGGAACCATGCCTAAAAAGTATGGCATCCGCTTAGACAGTGGGGATTTAGCATATCTATCTAAGAAAGCCAGAAAAATGTTAGATGCAGCAGGCTTTCATGATGCTACCATTGTTGCTTCCAGTGACTTGGATGAGTATTTAATAGATTCTCTAAAAACCCAGGGAGCAGCAATTGACTCCTGGGGAGTTGGTACAAATCTAATAACATCCAAAGACTGCCCTGCCTTCGGGGGAGTATATAAGCTGGCTGCAATTGAAAAAGAAGGCACCTTTATACCTAAGATAAAATTATCAGAGAATCAGTGGAAGATAACGAATCCTGGAAATAAAAAAGTGTATCGTATCTATGATAAGGAAAGTGGCAAAATTAAAGCCGATTTAATTACCATGTCATATGAGACCTATTCTGAGGAAAATCCCCTTAAGCTCTTTGACCCAATGGCAACCTGGAAAAAGACGTATCTTAAAGCAGGTACTTATTCCTTAAGAGAATTGCTGGTACCAATATTTATAGATGGAAAATGTGTTTATGAATCACCAGCCGTTATGGATATCAGGGAATATTGCCAGCAAGAGTTGAATACTTTATGGGATGAGACAAGAAGACTTGTAAATCCTCATGATGTTTATGTGGATTTATCCAATGAGCTATTTCAATTAAAGAATCAGTTGTTAGATAATCTGAATGTAAACGGCCATAATTAAATACATTGGCTGAACAGGAGGATTGTTAATCAGGAGAAAGTATGTTAAGCAGAAAGAAAAAACGTATGATTAAAAGGCGCTTAAAGATAGCGGCCATTGTTGGTGTGCCTGTTGCTATCATATGCGCTATTTCCTATATTTCAATAAGCTCCTTATCCCATGCCAGTGAGTCCACATTTAAACCGGGGCAATATAATGACAATTCATCATACCCAGGTAAAAAGGATGAATATAATAATACAAACTCTGGAAAGACAGAGGATGTAGTTGTGGATGAAAACGAAACAGAAGAAGTAATTACAAATCATGACAATTTAGTGCCGGACACAGACCCCTATAGCATTACGGTACTTGTTAATAAGGAATTGCCGCTGCCTTCCGATTATATACCGGAAGACTTGGTTATTCCTAATGTTGAATTCTCGTTTGATTATACTAGTGAAAAAAATTATATGAGACAGGAAGCCGCAGATGCCCTGGAGGAGTTATTTCAAGGTGCAGTTGCCGATGGGATTGAACTGAATGCAGTATCTGCCTATCGCTCCTATGACAGGCAATATGAGATATTTACCAATAACGTAAAAAAACAAGGTCTTGTTCATACGTCGCAGTACTCAGCAGTACCGGGTTACAGTGAACATCAAACGGGACTCTCTATCGATGTCTCAGCAGATGTTGTAGCCAATCGTTTAGATAGTTCCTTTGCTGATACAGCAGAAGGAAAGTGGTTACGGGAAAATGCATATATATATGGATACATAATAAGATATCCCGAAGAAAAAACCACTCTCACTGGTTTTTCTTACGAACCCTGGCATATACGCTATGTGGGTAAGCCACTCGCCTTGTATTTATATAATAATAATTTATGTTTGGAAGAGTACTTTAATTTTGAATATAGTAAAGACTATACGGATGTAATTAGTTACGACAATCTGGAAGACTATGGAATTGATTTGGCGGATGTTACAGTTCCAACTAGACGACCAACCAGGATACCGACTAAAATACCCACCGTTTCGCCTACTATAACGCCTACAAAAGTTCCGGAGGAGGGAGGAGAGGATGAAGAAGAGAAGCCATCCATTACTCCGACTGTTACACCTACACCGAAACCAAGTAATGGTGAAGATACGGTTAATGTACCAACAGGAACTGTAACACCTGCCATTCCGGTAGAAGAAACACCCGATGACCCGGAACTAGAAGATTCAGAAACGGAGATTCCTGATGATATTACTCCAAGTGCCACGCCTTTTGTTACACCGATACCTAGTACCAATGGTTAAGGGGTTAATAAAATACGCATTCATACATTGATTTGGGGTATAAAAAATTGGGATTGACAATTCAAAAAGTTTATACTATCATTATCATTAACAAAATTAAAATAACCTGAAAAACCATGATGGAGAGAGTAAGAGTCGAAGTGAAAATTATAGCGAGTCAGAGATAGTGTAAGTCTGATATGAGTAGCAGATTCCCAAAATCACTCCTAAGTTGTAAGCTGAAATCAAGTAAGCCGAGCCGGTATCCACCGTTACATGGAAGCATATCATAATTCTTTTGGTGCAATACTTAACTTAAGGATTCGTATGTAAATAGGTGGTACAATGAAGCACGTATGCTCTCATCCTGTTTATGGATGGGAGCTTTTTTACATTTAGTAAGGAGGAAAATAATATGTATGATAAAGTCTCTACGAACCTAAATTTTGTGGAACGTGAAAAAGAAGTATTAAAATTCTGGAAAAATAACAAAATCTTTGAAAAGACAATTGAAGAACGAAAAAACGGAAAACCCTATACCTTTTATGATGGCCCTCCAACTGCTAACGGAAAGCCTCATATCGGGCATGTCTTAACAAGGGTTATTAAGGATATTATACCAAGATACCGTACCATGAAAGGTTATGATGTTCTGCGTAAAGCAGGTTGGGATACCCACGGACTTCCGGTTGAATTAGAAGTTGAGAAAAAGCTTGGTCTGGATGGAAAAGAACAGATTGAGGAGTATGGTCTGGAACCTTTTATCCACGAATGCAAGGAAAGTGTCTGGAAGTATAAAGGCATGTGGGAAGACTTCTCCGGAACAGTTGGATACTGGGCAGATATGGATAATCCTTATGTTACCTACGAGAATGATTTTATTGAATCCGAATGGTGGGCATTAAAACAGATTTGGGAAAAAGGCTTACTATATAAAGGTTTTAAAATTGTACCATATTGTCCTAGGTGCGGCACACCTCTGTCAAGCCATGAAGTCGCACAGGGCTATAAGGATGTTAAGGAAAAATCAGTAATAGCAAAATTTAAGGTAAAAGATACGGAAAATGAATATATTCTTGCCTGGACAACAACACCTTGGACATTGCCTTCAAACGTCGGTCTTTGTGTAAATCCAAAAGAAACTTATGTTAAGGCTGAGGTACAATTAAATGCCAAAGGCGATATTATAAAAGAAGATAGTGAAGATAAGACACCTGTTAGGACTGAAAAATACATTCTGGCAGAAGCGTTGTTATCTGTTATTGAAGGAAACTATACGGTTCTTAAAACTTATGTGGGTACGGACTTAGAGTATAAAGAATATGAACCTCTGTTTAATTATGTAACACCGGATAAAAAAGCATATTTTGTTACCTGTGATACCTATGTTACTTTGACAGACGGTACCGGTGTAGTTCATATTGCACCTGCTTTTGGTGAAGATGATGCCAGTGTGGGTCGGAAATATGATTTGCCTTTTGTACAGTTAGTTGACGGGAAAGGCGAGATGAAACCGGAGGTTACTGATTTTGCAGGCATGTTCTGTAAAAAAGCCGATGAAGGCATCATTAAATTGTTAGCATCAAAAGGACTGCTCTTTAAAACCTTAAAATTCGAACACAGCTACCCATTTTGTTGGAGATGCGATACACCATTAATTTATTATGCAAGAGAATCCTGGTTTGTCAAAATGACAGATGTTAAGGAGAAATTGATTGCCAATAACAACACTATTAATTGGATGCCCGAAAGTATTGGACAGGGACGATTTGGAGACTGGTTAAAGAACGTTCAGGATTGGGGCATCAGTCGTGACCGTTATTGGGGAACTCCATTAAATATATGGGAATGTGAGGACGGTCATCGACATGCCATCGGAAGTATTGAAGAACTAAGGGCAATGTCTGATAACTGCCCTGAAAAAATTGAATTACACAGACCTTTTATTGATGAAGTCACTATAAAATGCCCAGAGTGCGGTAAGCAAATGCAACGTGTAAAACCGGTTATTGACTGCTGGTTTGATTCTGGTTCCATGCCTTTTGCACAATGGCACTATCCATTTGAGAACAAGGAAATATTTGAGCGGAATTTCCCGGCTGATTTTATCAGTGAAGCGGTAGACCAGACCAGAGGTTGGTTTTATTCACTTCTTGCAATATCAACCTTGATTTTTGACAGAGCGCCATTTAAAAATGTTATTGTATTAGGTCATGTGCAAGATGAAAACGGACAAAAGATGTCAAAATCCAAAGGAAATGCAGTTGATCCCTTTGACGCATTATCTGAACACGGAGCAGATGCCATCCGCTGGTACTTCTATATCAACAGCGCCTTATGGCTGCCAAACCGTTTCCATCGTGGAGCTGTTACGGAAGGGCAGAGAAAGTTCATGGGAACCTTCTGGAATACCTATGCATTCTTTGTTCTGTATGCGAATATTGATAACTTTGATGCAACAAAATATACATTAGACTATGATAAACTGACGGTAATGGATAAATGGCTTTTATCGAAATTAAATACGGTTGTAAAAACAGTAGATGAGCATCTGGAAAGCTATAGAATTACAGAAGCAGCAAGAATCCTTGATGATTTTGTAGATGAAATGAGTAACTGGTATGTAAGAAGGAGCAGAGAGAGATTTTGGGCCAAGGGAATGGAACAGGATAAAATCAATGCATATATGACCTTGTATACTACGCTTGTTACTCTGGCTAAGGTTTCCGCACCTTTTATTCCTTATATGACAGAAGATATTTACCGCAATCTGGTAGTAAACCTAGATAAGTCAGCACCGGAAAGTATCCATCTGTGTGCATATCCAACGTACCAGGAAGAATATATCGACAAAGAACTGGAAAAAAACATGGAAGCGGTACTTGAAATGGTGGTTCTTGGTCGTGCTTGCAGAAATGCTGCAAATATTAAAAACAGACAGCCAATCGGACAGATGTATGTGAAATCGGGTTATAACTATACGGATATAGCAGGAGAACAAGTTCTTGGATTACCTGAATTCTATAGAGAAATTATTGAAGAGGAACTTAATGTTAAGGCAGTAGCTTTCACAAATGATGTTAGGAACTTTACTTCTTACAGCTTTAAGCCTCAATTAAAGACGTTAGGACCGAAGTTTGGTAAGCAGATTGGGCAGATTCGAATGCTTCTATCTGAACTGGACGGCAATAAGGCTATGGATGAAATCAATGCTACCGGGGGACTTAAAGTAACACTGGATGGAGTAGAAGCGGTTCTTGATAAAGAAGATTTACTAATTGAGGCTGCGCAGACAGAAGGTTATGTTTCCGATTCCGATAAAGGTGTAACGGTAGTACTGGATACAAAGTTGTCTAAAGAGTTGATTGAAGAAGGTTTTGTAAGAGAAATCATCAGTAAGATTCAGACCATGCGTAAGGATGCAGGCTTTGAAGTTATGGACCATATTAAAGTATCCCAAAGCGATAATGATTCCATAAAGGAAATCTTTGAGAGAAACTTAAATGAAATCAAGGCAGAGGTTCTGGCGGATGAAATTCATCTAGGAACAGCAGAAGGTTTTACAAAGGAATGGAACATTAACGGCGAAACTGTTACCTTAGGTGTCGTGAAGTTATAATATACTAATTTAATATAATAGATAAATTTAAGAACAACAAAATTAAAGAACAACAAAATTAAAGAACAACAAAGCCATTACATCCGTATAATACGGTTGTGGTGGCTTTGTTTTTTGGTCTATTCTCACTAAAAAGTAGTTCCCCAGTTTGAGTTAGTCTGCATAAGATAGTATGCGGACTAATTTTTATAAAGTTAAAGTTATCAAAAACAATCATTAAAGCAAGCGGATAAAGCTTTATCTGAAGCTCTAGTAAAGTCATAATAAAGTACTTTAAGGAGGCAAAATAACAGCCGTCGTTTTAGAATCCAAATTCTTTATGAATTCTTCTAACGTTTTTTGGAAACTATGTAACTATAGCTGTGTAAGGAGGCTTGCATGCAGGAATATAGTAAAAAAGAATTAAAAGATAATATAGAAGGTTATGTAAAGCTGCTCTACCGAAAGAATATGGAGGAAGCAACCGGTCAGCAGATATTTCAGGGAGTAGCTTATGCTGTAAAGAATATAATTATTGAAGATTGGATGAAGACCCATAAAGCATATGAAGCCCAGGACTTAAAAACCGTCTATTATATGTCTATGGAATTTTTAATGGGGCGTGCCCTGGGAAATATCTTAATTAATCTGAAAGCAGATAAGGTGGTAGAAGAAGTATTAGAAGAACTCGGGTTTAACTTAAATATAATCGAAGAACAGGAGCCGGATGCTGCCTTAGGTAATGGTGGTCTTGGGCGTTTGGCAGCCTGCTTTTTAGATTCTTTATCAACGCTTTTATATCCTGCTTATGGGTGCGGGATACGGTATAAATACGGTATGTTTGAACAAAAGATTGAAGACGGCTTTCAGGTGGAAGTACCAGATAACTGGCTTAAGTATGGTAACCCCTTTGAAATTAAACGTGCAGAATATGCTGTAGAAGTAAAGTTTGGAGGGTATGTCCGTTTAATCCGGGATGATTTCGGAAGAGATAAATTTATTCAGGAGAATTATCAGTCAGTTCTTGCCATACCTTATGACCTGCCAGTTACCGGGTATGGTAATCATGTAGTTAATACTCTGCGTATCTGGGATGCACAGGCAATTAATAATTTTAATCTGGATTCCTTTGATAGAGGGGATTATCAGAAGGCAGTGGAGCAGGAAAACCTGGCAAGAACCATATGTGAAGTACTCTACCCTAACGATAACCACTATGCAGGAAAAGAACTACGGCTAAAGCAGCAGTATTTCTTTGTATCAGCCAGTGTACAGCGGGCAGTGTCAAAGTATATGGAAACGCATGAGGATATAAAAAAACTTCCAGTAAAAATATGCTTTCAGCTTAATGATACTCATCCAACCGTAACGGTTCCGGAGCTGATGCGTATTCTTCTGGATGAATACAACCTCGGTTGGGAGGAAGCCTGGGATATCACAAATCATACTTGTGCCTATACCAATCATACCATTATGTCAGAAGCGTTAGAGAAGTGGCCTATTGACCTATTTAAAAGACTGCTGCCTAGAATTTATCAAATTGTGGAGGAAATTAACCGCAGGTTTGAAGTGTTGTTAAGGCAAACATATTCATTGGAGGATTTTCACAAGAAAGCAGAAAAAATGTCCATTCTCTATAATGGTCAGGTAAGAATGGCACACCTTGCAATTGTTGGTAGTTTTTCTGTTAATGGTGTAGCAAAGCTTCATACGGAAATCTTAAAGGCAAAGGAATTGAAAGATTTTTATGAGCTATACCCCACCCGTTTTCATAATAAAACCAATGGAATTACGCAAAGGCGCTTTTTAAAGCACGGAAATCCACTGTTAGCAAAATGGATAACGGATAAGATTGGGGACGGCTGGATAACGGATTTATCACAAATATATAAGCTGAATAAATATGTAAAGAATGAGCAATGCCAGAAAGAGTTTATGCAGATTAAACACGAGAATAAGTTAAGACTAGCGGAATATATAAAGAGCCATAACGGAATTATAATAAACCCGGACTCTATTTACGACGTACAGGTTAAAAGGCTGCATGAATATAAAAGACAGCTCCTAAACATATTACATGTTATGCATTTATACAACCAATTAAAAAAGAATCCAGACAGGGCGTTTTACCCCAGAACCTTTATCTTTGGAGCCAAGGCTTCCGCAGGTTACGTTCGGGCAAAGGCAATTATCAAGCTGATTAACAGTGTGGCGGAAGTCGTTAACAAGGATGCAGAAATTGGTGACAAATTAAAAATAGTTTTTATAGAGAATTACAGGGTATCGAATGCAGAGTTTATTTTTTCGGCGGCAGATGTATCAGAACAAATCTCAACAGCAAGCAAGGAGGCTTCCGGTACCGGCAATATGAAATTCATGTTAAACGGAGCGTTAACACTTGGAACCATGGATGGAGCCAATGTTGAAATTGTAGAAGAAGTAGGTGCAGAGAATGCCTTTATCTTTGGGCTTACTTCGGAGCAGGTTATAGAGTATGAACAAAACGGAGGTTATAATCCCTTGGATATATATAATACCGACGAAGATATTAAACTTGTGGTTGACCAATTAATAAACGGTAAATATTCAAGAGAAGATAAAGAATTGTTTTTACCCCTTTATCAGTCCTTACTTTATAGCCAGGGAATGGAGAGGGCGGACCAGTACTTTATATTAAAAGATTTTAGGGCATATGAAGAGGCTCAGAAAAAGGTAGAAAGCGCATATGTAGATAAAAGCTGGTGGGCAGAGGCGGTTCTTCTTAATACTGCTAACAGCGGAAAATTTTCCTCAGACAGAACGATACAGGAATATGTACAGGAAGTATGGCACCTAGAGAAGGTTCATATGTAGGAGAATTCTTATAAAACCCCTTTGCAGGAAAAAATTTGCGAGGGGGTTTTTTGTTTGTTTGATTGCTTCTGACAGAATACAAACTTCTGTAAATGGGAGGGATTGACAATGATTTAGAACCTGTTATGATAGGATTATAAGAGTTGTTTTAACTGCCATTTACAATCAGAAGGTATTTATGGGCAACCATAGTATAAGGAGGGTTTATGCAAAATCAACAAGTAACGGGAACAATTGTTAGGAATATGGAAAAGGTTATTGTGGGAAAACGAGAGGTTATAGAGTTTGCCGTAATTGCCCTGTTAGCAGAGGGACATCTTTTGTTAGAGGATGTCCCGGGAGTGGGTAAAACTTCATTAGCAAATGCTATGGCCAAGTCCATTGACTGCGGCTTTAACAGGATTCAGTTTACACCGGATACTTTACCGGGAGACATAACTGGTGTATCTGTCTATAATATTCAAAAGAGCTGCTTTGAGTATAATCCGGGTGCAATTATGAATCATATTATTTTAGCGGATGAGGTGAACCGGACTTCACCTAAAACCCAGGCCAGCTTATTAGAGGCAATGGAGGAGCGGCAGGTGAGTATAGATGGGAAAACCTATGAATTACCCAGTCCATTTATGGTTATTGCAACCCAGAATCCGGTGGATTATTTGGGAACATATAATCTCCCGGAAGCTCAGCTTGACCGTTTTCTTATGAAGTTATCTATTGGTTATCCCAGTGTGGCTGATGAAAAAAGAATGGCAGAATATTATATGAAGCAAAGCCCCTTAAAACAATTGATGCCAGTTACGGATAAAGAAACAATTCGAAATATGCAGGAGGAGGTTAAAAGGGTACAGGTACATAGAGACTTAACATCCTATATGGTTGATATTATAGATAGTACCAGAAAGGATACAAACATAGCATTAGGAGCCAGTCCAAGGGCAACACTGGCTTTAATCCGGGCTTCCCAGTCAGCAGCTTATTTTGCAGGAAGGGATTATTGTATTCCTGATGATATACAAAAGGTGATTCTGCCGGTTATTGAGCACCGCCTGATTTTATCCCCGGAAGCTAGATTAAATAAGCTGAATGCAGAAATAATATTATCAAGAATTATCAGTAAATTTCGTGTCCCCATTTTGCCGGTGGCTTAACCAACAGTTGATAAAATTAAGTTATCAGGAGGGATACAGATGCGAAAAAATCGATTAATCTTACTACTTATGATAGCAGGTTCAGGTGCGTTGGTCAGTAACTACGGAGGTAATGCAGCCTATGCACTGTTTTACGGGACATCTATCCTGCCAGTGGTTGCTTTATTCTACACTTTTTATGTATACATACGGTTTCGGCTATATCAGGAAATAGGACGGCGCATTGTGGTAAAGGGTGATTTAACACCTTATACCTTTACCATTGCTAATGAAGATTATATTACATACTGTAGTGTAAAAGTGAATTTTTTATGTGATAAATCCCAGATTGTTCATAGCTTGGGTTTAAAGGAGTACTGTCTTTTGCCAAATTCGAAGGAGACAATGGAAACCCAGCTTCGATGTAATTACCGGGGAGAGTATTATGTAGGGGCCCAGTCTGTCGAAATTGTAGATTTTTTATATATATTCAAAATAACATATCCAATTAATTCAAAATTAAAAGTTACCGTTCTTCCAAGGGTGGTTTCCTTGAAAAAAATTGGCTTTGCACCCATTCAAAAGGATGCAAAGAATCAGACATTTCAACTATATAAAGGCATGGATGCTATGGACATTGAAAGTCGTAAGTATCAGCCAGGGGATGAAAAAAAACAGATTCATTGGAAGCTTACTGCCAAACGTGGTGAAGTCTATTCCAGAAAATTTGCACCGGAGCCAAGGGCAGAAACAACGATCTATTTAGATTTGTCCACTATTAGAGAAGAAGAAATAATGAAATTATTTATAGAGGACATGATACTTGAAAGTGTTCTTGCCATTGCCAATTATTATCGGGAGAATAATAATGCTGTACGAATTGTATACTGGCAGGGCGGACTTCAGCAGACCATTATAGCAGGCAAAGGAGAATTTGATTTTTTTTACCATGCCTGTGTATCGTTTCATTTTAATTCAGACTATCCTATTGAGGCACTTATACAGGATGGTTTTTTGTACCCAGGCAGTAGCTTTCATATAATAATAACTCATAAGCTTACGGACGAGTTATATAAGTCTCTGCTTCTAGCAGCAGAAAAAGGAAAGGATATGGCTCTTATCTATATCGCTGTTGATAAAGAGATTAGAGAGGATATTTTAGAGGGACTTAGGCGGCATCATATACCTGTTAGAATTGTGTTCCAGGCAGATAATCTGGAGGAGGTGCTAACATGATAGAGAATAAGAAGTCATATCGTATGGAAAAAATATTTCCATTGATAAATACGGCTCTTTTATCAGCCGCCCTGGTATTATTTTTAAATTCGTATTTTTTGCTAAAACAGCCCGATTTACTGATATTAATTCTGGCAGCCGGAGGAAGCCTACTTCTTAATCTGCTATTCAGGAACAGGACAAATCCCTTTGCTTACTGCATCGTTGGCGGAATACTGGCAGGAACTTTACTCATTAGTTATTTGTTTAAATATAATATTCTGACTGGTTTTTATAAGGTGTATCGTTGGTGTCTATCTTACGATGGTACGGATGAGAGTTATCACAGAGCTTACGCTTTGGTAACAATATTGGTATTACAGTTTGGTGCATGTATAATGTTCTTCCTGACAGACCGGATAAAACATAGTAAGGTTCTGGCAGCCATATTTTTGCCATCGCTTTTAATCCTTTTAACCGTCTGGGAGATACCTGTTCCAAAGCTTACTATTTTGGTTATACTTTGTTATTCTCTTACTGTTTTATCTAAAGTTCGAGGTAAGAAGTATTCAAGAACCAATACGATAGCAGGGTCTGCTCAGGCTGCTATGTATCTGGTACCCTTCTGTCTGTTCATAGCAATTTTTGCTGTAAGCATGCCGTCCCATCCCGAGCCTATAAAGTGGCAGGGATTTAAGAATCTGGTGAAGCGTCTGGACAGACAAGGTACAATCTGGATGACAAAGTTGGAATATTTATTCGACCGGACTGGTTTGGAATTCGGACTACGGTATTCTGGGTATTCAGAGGACAATGGAGAACTTGGTGGAGGGTTAGAAACAGACCAGACTACAACTCTTTTTATTAAGACGAAAAAACAAAGTACTGCCAAAGGGTACCTGATTGGAGCCGTGAGCGATACATACACCGGTCGTAAGTGGGAGAAAAGCACGGGAGAAGATGGATTCACAAAACCGGATTATATATATGATTTTTATGAATTGTTAAGTTTTTTTACCAAAGTAAAAGAGGCGGGAATAGATACAGATAATCTGGTGCAAAAAAGAAATTTCACCATTGAATACAATGATTTAAAAACCCGTTCTTTATTTTATCCTTTGAAGACCTTAAACATACATTTTATAAAAAAACCTAACTATCAGGATACCTTGCAGGGTGCTATTCTGTTTGATAAAGCTAAAGGAATTGGTACAAAATATGAGGTGGAATATTACGAACTCAACCTGGAAAGTAATACTTTGAAGTTACTTCTTAAAGAGGCAGAAAATTATGATTCGATTTCTAACAGAAAGGCTTTTGCAGAGGCTTTAGATAAGGAATCTAAAAAAGTATTTTACCATGACTTTTCTAAAAGCGGCATTCATATCGACCAAATGGAAGAGGAACTTAAACGTCGAGCTTTAGGTATAAAAGAACAATATACACAGCTGCCCAAAGAACTGCCGGACCGAGTGTATCTTTTAGCAAAAGAGCTTACAAAAGAGTCTAAGTCGGATTACGATAGGCTTAGGGCAATTGAAAGTTATCTTAATACTTTAACTTATACTACAAACATTGCAAAAACCCCCAAGGGAAAAGATTTTGTGGATTATTTCTTATTTGAACAGCAGGAGGGATATTGTACATACTTTGCCACTGCGATGGGGGTTCTTGCAAGATGTGCAGGTATACCTACAAGATATGTAGAGGGCTTTGTGGTGGATTATGAATCAATGATGGATAAAGATACGTATGAAGTTATTAGCAGTAATGCCCATGCCTGGATAGAAGCCTATATCGACGGAGTGGGATGGATACCCTTTGAACCTACACCGCCATTTACTTCTGGAAGATATGCACAGTGGAAAGATAAAATTGATCCATATGCGTACACAGAGGTCTCTTCCCACCAGGCTGAAGTTGAAGATATGTCTGTATCCTATCAGGATATGGTGGAGGGGGTTAAAGAAAGTGTTACCAATGATACAAAGTCACTTGGACGTAAAAACCATGTTCCCGCAATTTTTGGTATAACGGCAGTTATTCTATTTTTAACGGTGAGCTTATTTTTTGTGTATTACCGAATTCTAATGAATAGGTATAATCAAAAGTTTAAAAAAGCCTCTGGTAATGAAAAGTTGTTTATTTTATTTCATGAATTATTACGCTGCTTGGGAAAGGATGGTTACCGTTTATTGGCGGATGAAACCCTTACTGCATTTTCGGAGAGAATAGGAGAGCGATTTTGTTATGATACCATTATTTTTTCTGTTGTGGCTGAAATCTTTATGAAGGTGAGATATGGTAATTATGTGGCTTCGGAAAGTCAATTAAACCTTATAACAAGCTTTTTAACACAGTATAAAAAGGATTTAATAAAAAAGCGGGGAAAAGTTAAAATGTTTTTTGATAGATTTCTGTATCTGCATGTTAACCAATGAATAAAATCATCATTTCTGGTGAAAATATATCTAGAGGTGATGATAATGAAGAAACATAGCTTAGCTGAATTTTTCAAAAGCAAGAGCTTTTATGCGTTATTATGTGTCGGTGCACTGGCTATCATTGCAATAACAATGGTTGGCTTAAATCAATCATCTGATAAGAATGAAGGCAAAAATTTGGTGGACTTAAATGAACCAATTGCATCAGATGTGGCTGATAACTCTGACAACAGCCAGATTGATACGAAAACTGACCCAAATAACACGACTTCAGACACTGCTGCTAATAATGAACCCGGCGCAGGAACGGCTGAAGTGGCACAAAATCCAAACGGTCAAAATGTTTATAATGAGCCGGTTACGGATGGAAGCCTTTTAGAATTTGATATTGTAGATGAACAGGAAGCAGTTGCTGCTAATGAACCAGAAAAAACAACTCAAACAGCAAAAAACACTCCTGAGAGTACAGAAGAGACAGCTTCTGTACCAGAAGATTCACAAGAGGTTATGAGCCCCGATTCCTTGTATTTTGATGATGAAGAGGACCTGACTTGGCCTGTAATGGGCAATATTCTAATGAATTACAGTGATGATAAAGTGGTTTATCATGAAACACTGGCACAATTTAAGGTTAATCCTGCAATTCTTATTGATGCAGAGGTAGGCACAGAAGTGTTAAGTGCAGCAACCGGAGTTGTTAAATCTATTACAACTACGGATGAAACAGGCCTTACTGTTACTGTTGATATCGGTAGTGGCTATAGTCTGGTATACGGACAGTTAATGGACGATATCAAATTTGAAGTAGGCGATATGATTAACGAAGGACAGACAATTGGTACAGTTGCAGAACCTACTATGTATTATACGGTGGAAGGCAGCAATCTATTTTTTCAAGTATTAAAAGATGATACGACCCTAAATCCTATGTTGTATTTAGAGTAAGCAACAGGCGTAAAAGTGTAAAAATTCAAGAAGCATTAAGGAAGGGCTGGCCTCAGGTTCAGCCTTTTTTTAGTTTTTTTTGGAACTATTTTGACTTATAAGAATATACTATAGTATTCATAAAATGTAAGGCACTAAGAGCTACATATCTACAACAATCCGCAACCGAACTCTTATACCTTATATTTTCTTTTTGCAGAAATACTATTTCATTCGGCTGCTTGACATAGATATGAAAAAGATGGGTGAACGAGATGCATTGCATTTTGTCACCCATTTTTATTATAGAATTTTTTTGAGGAAACACTTATATCTGCCTTTGATGAAAAACAGTTTCATCACATATACTATAGCTATGTTGTATTAAGGGTTATACAGCGTATTATTCAATAAATGATTCTAACCTTGAAATCCTGCTTAAAAAGAATTACAATAGAATAAAAAGGGTTTATTATGGCTGAAATAAAAAAGAGAAAAAAAATCTATATTAACTCAATTAAGTTAATATTTCAAAATATTTTGTCCCTGACAGTCGGACAGGGCATGCTGCTTTTCTTATTTGTATTTGTATTAACTCCGATTATATCTAAAATATATCATTTGGCTTTAAAGGTAACCGGCTTTAGTTATGTTACCATTGATAATATAGGTCGCTTTTTGTTAAACCCCATATCTATAATAATGCTCGCCCTTTTATTTATAGTGATTGGGCTATTTTTACTCTTGGAAATATTTTATCTTATTATATTTTTCTCCATGCTTGAAAATAATAAAAAATTTAGTTTATTGCAGGTGTTTAAGTATGCCTTGTATAAACTGGTATTTTGTATCAGAAAAGGGAATTTAAAGCTATTACCTGCTGCCTTTATAACTATGGCCGTTTTTAATCTGCCGCTTTTTATTTTTGTACTTAATCGTATCAGGCTGTTTCGTTTTTTTACAGATGAAATTCCTGATAAACTATTGCTGTTGTTAATTGGTGCTATAACAATCATACTTATTGGTATATTCCTGTTTCGTAAATTGTTTGTGTTTCATTATTATATGGTTGAGGATGAAGCTTATAAAGATGCGATAGGTTACAGTAAAAGGTTAAAAGAGAATAAAACCCTGCCAACATTTTTGTATTTTCTTGGCTGGAATCTGATTCTTGTTGGAATCGAAATTATCCTCTATCTTTTTACCATGGCAGTCACCGGCTTTTTTGTATCCGGTATTTTTGACAGGACACTGGCTATTGCTACTTTTATATCCATAAATGATAGTATAAATCAGTATCTGATGCTAATTATATTTTTTATAAGTACCATTGGTAACTTTGCTTTGTATACCCATTTGTTTTATCATTATAAGCTTGCCGCCAATGTAAAAGGCATACTTAAAGATATACCGAATATAATTATATTTACAGAGAAAGAAGGAAACGCAAAGTCCTACAAAAAAATATTAAAAACTACCCTGCTTCTATTAATCGTTATAAATTTTTATTTTTTCTTTAATATCGTACGAAACGGCTCACCTCTCGATTATATGAATTTGGATATGATACGGGTTACCTCCCACCGGGGTTTTTCTTACTCCGTACCTGAAAATACACTTCCTGCTATTGAAAAAGCCATTGAAGAGCAGGCTGATTATGTGGAGGTAGATGTCAGGGTGACAAAGGATGGGGAACTTATACTGCTCCATGACAACAACTTAAAACGAACCACAGGATTGAATAAAAAAGTATGGGACATTAATTATGCTGAAATTGCATTATTGGATGCAGGGAGTTGGATGAACCAAAGCTTTATCGGAACAAAAATACCCACCTTAAGGGAAGTATTTGAAAGCAGTAAAGGTAAAGTATTATTAAATCTGGATTTAAAATACCGCAATGCCAGTGAAGGTCTTGAAGAAAAAGTAGTCGCCTTAATTGAGGAGTATGAGATGGAATGGCAATGTGTGATATCTTCAACCAGTCTTACCTGTATTGAAAATATTAAAAAATTAAATCCTAATATCAGAACAGGATATATAACTTATCAACTTTATTCCGGTTTAAGCAGAAAAGAATCCATTGATTTTTTTAGTATGAAGTCAAATCTGGTATCCAAAAGTGTTGTACGTGAGATACATAAAAATGGTAAGGAACTTCATGTATGGACAGTCAATGCAAAAACAGAGCTGGAACGCCTTAAAAGGCTGGGAGTGGATAATATAATTACTGATAATCCTGCTTTTGCCAAGGAAGTTCTATATCAGGCGGGTTCAGACCAGTATCTCCTGACTTTGCTTAAAATAATAATGGAATAACAACAGGAAATGGTTTTTAAGCGATGCTTATCTCTATTTCATAACAAAGTGTTCATTCATGTTTTTTTTCTGATTAAGTATTACTTACTATTGACACAAAAGGCGGGTAAAATATACTATAGTAGGTAGATTACTATTTTTTATTCCTTTATGTACTTTTTCCGGTGTTACTTAAAGCTGGTCAAAAGGATAAGAAATGATAATGGCAACATGTAATGGCTGTAGTATCAGGAGGACTGGAATGAGTGAAGAAGAAAAGAAACTGGCAATGGACTTATTTAATAAAGTCTGGGAGTTAATGGATAAGGAAAACAGGACGGAGGATGAAAATTATCTTATGGTGCACATGGCACATACCTCCTTATATCACTGGATTTCTGTTGGGACACCAGAGAATGTTTATATCGGAGAATGGCAGATTTCAAGAGTTTATGCAGCTCTTAATAACTTTGATTCTTGTTTGTTCCATGGGGAAAGGGCATTAAAGATATGTAAGGAGAATGATTTTACAGGCTTTCATTTAGCCTACGCCTATGAAACACTGTCCAGAGCTTTCTTAATAAAAGGAAACAAAAGTGAGAGTACAAAATATTTAGAATTGGCATTAAAAGAGGCACGTGTTGTTGAAGAACCTGAGAATAAAGACATCCTTCAAAAAGATTTGGACGAGCTTCAGAGCAAAATTCAAATAGCATTTATCAGTTAGTAAATAACTCAACTTTCCCACCAGCAAAGCTGTTGGAAATGCTTGATTCCTAAAGCAAAAAAACTTAATAAACGTTAAATACAGTAGTAAATTCCGGTGTACTCTTGCATACTGGAATTTACTTTTACTTTTTTACTTCATTTTACGGTTTATTTTAATTTATAAACATATATTGACATATATGTGAAAATAATGTAAAATAATAAATAAATAAAAACCGTTGTTTTTATTTATAAACTAGTCTGCGCAGAATAAACATTATACTTTATGGAGGTATTTAATGAGAAAAAAAAGAAAATTTATAGTACCTATATTAATCATTGCTTTGTTTTTTACTATTATAACCAATCCAAGTACGGCTTTTGCGAGTACTGATAATATTAAGTCTATAACGGATCAAACGTTGGAATACGATGAAATTGTCCAATATTTAAATGAAAATGCCTTAACTGAGACAGTCGTTACAAATGAAGTTGATTATATTAGGAATTTAATGTCCTACTCACAAGATGAGCTGATTAAATATGGTTTTACTGTCGATGAAGCAAATGAGATTATAAATTATAACTATAATGAGAAACTTATTGAATTTGTAGAAAACAACAAAGGTAATTTAGACATTATGGGTTATTCTCCATCAGAAGTTAATAGATTAGAAAGTTATGATGGTACTGAAGACGCCCTTGAATACATAGAAACTTATGCATTAGGTGCAACACTTACTGTCGAGTGGGCACCTTGGCTTATTAATACTACTAATCAGTTTAGAATTTTATATACAACAACATGGAGTGCTCAGCCAATATTTAATTATAGTGATATAATAGCAATTGGTTTTGTCGGTTACAATAGTTCTTCAATTCCTATTGGTATGAAATATGATGAAACACCTTCTTGTAATGTTCAGACGTATCGAAGCTCAGTTTATTTAGGTACCAAATCATATTCGCCTGATACTGTTAGTAATAACTCGGTAAGTTTCAAATTTCCAATGTCAATGGTTAATGCAGAGTATTCAAAGATAACTTCAGGTTCAGTGAGAGTTAGTACAGTAAGTAATTCTAGTAATCTTTACAGAATGAGTATTAGTTTTGGTTATGGACATACTGTTATTGGAATAGGTTCTCCAAGTGTTGATATATCAGTTACTGGAATTAATGTTAGTATAGCTTTTTCATATACAACAGAAACTACTTATCGTAAGCTTAGGGTATATACATATAATGGTACCTTAGTTTCTGAGGTATAGTTTTAATTAGATAGTTTACTTATTTAGACCATTGTTTTATTCAAGCTAATAATTAAAGCAGTCTAATACGTATGCTACACAATGTATTAGACTGCATTTTAATTTTTCATCTAATACGCTCTAAAAATAATGTCATTATTAAACAAAGATTTAACTTTTTGAAGATATTTAGAATTATTATAATAAGTTATAGTAATTATTGATTTTATGTGTATTATCTGCTAGTATAATGATATGTAAATAAGTGGTAGTAAATTAATCAGTTTAAATTATTTTAATAAAGGATCGGTCATCAACTAACAATCTATTTTATATATGAAAAAATCGTCGATTTCTATTGTAAAGTAGATAAGTATTAGGCTCGTTGAAATACATATAAAGTAGGGTGCCAAAGAAATGCTTTCATAAGTCAAGGCTACAATTAGTATTTTCAAATGATTTAGGAAAGGCTTTTAAGACAAGATTGAATATTAAAAACTGCATGACAAATATAGCAGCTTTGATGTAGGATTGATTTAATTTTTCTAGCTGATAAATTACTCTGACAAGCTTTTTGCTAGCTGTGATATAGCGCTTGTCTTCGGAACGTTTCTTGTTCAGATAGGCGGAGAAGGTTGGATCTAAATGACTAACAAATTTTGCAACATTGAACAAAGCATAACGGAGATACTTTGAAGTACGTTTTTCCTTATGTGAATATGATGATTCGAAATGACCTGAATGATATGTAGAAGGCGATAATCCTGCATGTGCCAGTATCTTCTCAGGAGAATCAAATCTATTGAGTTCACCATTTTGCACCTTTCTAAAACTATGAAGTGGTGGGAAGTAGAAACCAATCCATATTGTCTCCCAAAGTATAGCATACAGTCCTTGGAGAGGGACTATAAACACTACTACCTATAATACGAGGATGTGAATATAAAATGGCATTTTATTATTATTTATCGTTAATTTCAGTTATCATTCTTTATGTAAATACAGTAACTCTTATAAAAAAGTTATTAAAAGATCAAGATATAACTACAAATACCGTTATAGGTTGTGTATGTTCAGCAGCTGTTGTAGCAAGTATATTAGCTATATGTGGTAATTAATATTTAGTTTATTCGGTTTCTCATACGTTCATCGTTAAAAATATTCCCTATGCTTATAGATTCATTAATTAGGAAAGATATTTGTAATGATACTCTGCTTTACGAATCATTTTTGCTTTATTCAATGCCTATAAATTCACGTTGTTTTCTGTGTATGCTTAATACACAGAAAATTAAACACGTTTAAAAATAACCAACATTCTTTTCAGTAATATATTCACTTTTGATGTAAGTATTCTGTAATTATGGGAACTCTATAGTTCTGGTGGGATTTGTAGATGATATAGAAGCTACAAATTTATGATAATTTTGTTTCTGATACCTTTGATAAATATTATTACCTATCTGATGGATACAGTTTTATACATGGATTTAAGCAATGCACTTCAAAGCCTGATGGGCTTTGTTTGTTGAGCGCATTTCAACTTTGTCAGGAGATATCACAGCCTGCATCAAAAGTAAAGTGACTGAATGGATGCTGTCTCAAGCTTCTTTATACAGGCTTTGTTTAGAAATGTTGCTGGGAAAGTTGAGAAAATAGATAGACATATAATGAAAATTCATAAGATAAATAAAAATCCACTATATTTACCAATCAGGCAGATAAGCTCCATGGCTATTTTACTATATCATAAAAGGCAAAATAAGTCTTTCAGAATGATATTGGTAAAGGTAGTCATGGAACTTTTTTTACAGAATAATTCATAGCTTCAATTTTATAGATAAAAATCCCTTAAGGAATGAATCCGGTTAAGCATTTCGACGCAGGGGAGATGCCGTCCAGGTTTTTAACTCGTCAGCGGTAGCTAATACAAAATGCTTCCCTTCAAGTTGGTGCATGGTTCCTTTGGTGTAATCTATTCCCGAGGCTTCATAATCATAAGTTAGGGAGGTGCGTCGCTTTTCCAGTCTTGGATTAGCCAGAGGGATAGCCGATAAGAGTGATTGGGTATAAGGATGTATGGGATTAGAAAAAATCTCTTCCTTTGTTCCTGTCTCAACTAGGTGACCCAAATGCAGCACCCCAATCCGATCAGATATGTATTTGACCATGGATAAATCATGAGCAATAAAGAGGTAAGCAATGTTGGTTTTATTCTGGATTTCCTTCATAAGGTTAATTACCTGTGCCTGAATGGACACGTCCAAAGCACTGATGGCTTCATCTGCTATAATTAAATCCGGTTCCATAATCAGAGCACGAGCAATTCCTATGCGCTGCCGCTGTCCTCCAGAAAATTGATGAGGATATCGGTTGGCATGGTCTGGGGACAGACCCACCATATGAAGCATTTTATATACTTTTTCTCTCCGTTCAGCTTCTGAATGGTACAGATGATGTATATCAAGCCCCTGAGCTATAATATCCAGTACTTTTTTTCGGGGATTTAAGCAGGCCATGGGGTCTTGAAATATCATCTGCATTTTGGTACGCAGCGTGTAATTTTCCGCCTTAGTAAGCCTGCCGGAGATATTCTGCCCATGAAAGAGGATTTCTCCGGAGGTGGGTTCATAGAGTCTTATGATAGAGCGCCCGATGGTGGATTTACCGCTGCCGGACTCTCCCACAAGGCCATAGGTCTCCCCGGGATTGATGGTAAAGGATACACCGTCAACTGCTTTTACACGAAATCTCCGGGTAATCCTAAAATATTGCTTTAGCTCCTTAACAATAAGCAGTGGTTCACTTTGCTTCATCTAGGCTTCCTCCTTTAACATAAGAGTAATTCTTTGTTTTAATGTGGTTGGCATATCAAGTTTTGGTGCCTTCTCATGTAAAAGCCAGGTGGCGGCATAATGGGTATCAGTGATCTGAAACATAGGCGGTTCCTGTTTTAAATCTATAGTAAGGGCATACTGGTTTCTGGGAGCGAAGGAATCGCCCACCGGTTTATAAAGGAGATTTGGGGGACTACCGGGTATGGTATAAAGTTTATCGTCCGTGCAATCTATATCCGGCATAGCAGATAACAGACCCCAGGTGTAAGGGTGTCTTGGATCATAAAATATTTCATCCGTTAACCCCTTCTCCACGACCTTTCCAGCGTACATTACAGCCACATAATCGGCCACCTTTGCCACTACCCCTAAGTCATGTGTTATGTAAATTACTGAGATTCCGGTTTTTTTCTGGATGTCTTTTATTAACTCAAGTATTTTGGACTGAATGGTGACATCCAGTGCGGTGGTGGGTTCGTCACAGATTAAAAGTTCAGGGTCACAGGCAAGGGCTATGGCGATTACCACTCTTTGCCGCATGCCGCCTGACAACTGATGGGGGTAATTCTTCATTCTTTTCTCCGGAGCAGTAATACCTACCAGGGCAAGCAATTTTAGAGCTTTTTCATAAGCCTGAGGTTTCTTATATTTGTAATGGTATCTCATGCCCTCCATGAGTTGGGCACCAATGGTCATGGTAGGGTTTAAGGAAGTCATTGGATCTTGAAATACCATGGCAATTCGTTTCCCATTAATACTCTTACGAATTTCCTTTTTAGAAAGCTTTAATAAGTCTTCGGTTACTTCCTCCTCCTTACCCTGTTGATGGGTAAAATATATATTGCCTCCCGTCACTTTTCCGTTGCTGCTTAGAATACCCATAATCGCTTTTACTGTTACGGATTTACCACTGCCGCTTTCTCCGACAATAGCCAGGGTTTTTCCCTTTTGTAAAGACAGATTCATGCCTCGGATGACATGAACTTCTCCGGCAGAAGTTAAAAAGGAGATGGATAGGTCCTGTATGGATAAAATGGTTTGCTTTTCAGGTATCATGGTGCGCCTCCTTATATTTCTTTCATTTTTGGATCAAAAGCATCCCTTAAGCCGTCTGCCATTAGGTTAAAGCTTAACATGATAATGCCAAGTACAATGACCGGGAAGACGATCATATAGGGATGGGTGGTAAAGGACTTAAAGGCATCACTGATTAAAGAGCCAAGGGAAGCCAAGGGCTGTGGTACACCAAGACCGATAAAGGCTAAGAATGCTTCCGTAAATATAGCATTTGGTATAGAGAACATGGACATTACGATTAATTGTCCAAATATATTAGGAAGGATCTCCTTGAATATAATAAAGAAATCCTTAGCACCAAGGGTTTTGGAAGCCAGTATGAATTCCTGTTCCTTTAGCTTTAACACCTGTGCTCTGGCAATTCTGCTCATACCTATCCAACCGGTGATGGCAAGAGCTATGGTTATAGTTAATAAACCAGGCTGAAAAACCAGAATCAGCAGGGTAACAATGACTAAAGTAGGTATGCCATTTAGAATTTCTGCAAATCTCTGCATTATCATATCGGTTCGTCCCCCAAAATACCCGGAGATTAAGCCATATATCATACCAAAACACATATCTACCATAACTGCCACGAAAGCAATATAGAGGGAGATTCTGGTGCCTTCCCAAGTTCTTGTAAAGATATCTCTTCCAAGGACATCCGTACCGAACCAGTAATAGACCTCTTCAAGTCCGGTGGTAATGGAGGTGTCTTCTGATATATATTTGTTCTGTTCTATGGTTCCGGTTGAAGTGGTAATTGTTTCTGAACCATCAAAGATACCAATACCCTCTAGAAGCTTTATTCTTGGGGCTAGATTCTGGTGAGTAATATTTTGTGAATAATAGGTGTGACCGCTTAGCATTGGTCCGATAATTGCCAGCAGAAGGATTAAGAGAATCGAGATACCACCTGCTACAGCACCTTTATTAGCTGTAAAACGCTTTCGAATATCCTTAAAGTAAGACTGGGTATTATAAATCTCTTCAGGTGGTAAAAGATTATCTTTTGGTACAAATTCAAAATCCTCGGGTGAAAAAGAATATTCTGTCCTATTCATTGACGGCCTCCTTTGCTAAACGTATTCTGGGGTCTATCATTCCATAAAGAATATCCACAAATAGCATAATGCCAATGTACATTACACTATAGATAAAGGTAAGAGCAATTACTACGTTGTAATCATTGGATTGTATGGCAGAGACTAAAAGGCTGCCAATTCCGGGAATAGAAAATAGCTTTTCAATTACCAGGCTTCCGGTCATTAAGCCTACCACTAAAGGAGCCAGAACGGTAACAATTGGTATGAGAGCATTTCTTAAGGCATGGCGGAAGATAAGGGAGAAACTGTTAAGCCCTTTGCTTTCTGCCAACAACATATAGTCAGAGCCTAAGACTTCAAGCATTTCAGTTCTGGTAAAGCGGGCAACGGTGGCAATGGTAAACATACAGAGGGAAATAGTTGGAAGAATTGAGGATTTTAATGGAGAATCGGCTTGATAAAGAAGAGGAAACCATTTTAAACGAAACCCCAGGGAATAAATTAAAGTCATAGCAAATACATAGGAAGGCAGGCTGACGCCAAGAACAGATATAACCGTGGTCAGGGTGTCATAGATGGTATTATGTTTAAGAGCAGCAATCATACCTAACATCAGACCGATTAGGGTACCAATTAATATTGCCTGACCGCCAATACGCAGAGATATAGGTAATCTAGTTTCTAACAAGGCTGTAATAGGCGTATTCTTAGATATGGTATAAGATACACCAAAGTCCCCCATTAACATAGATTTGATATAATGAAAAAACCGTACCATTATTGGTTTATCTAACCCATACTTTGCATTAAGAACTGCTTTTTGTGCCTCAGTTAATTTTTCATCGTTAAAGGGAGAACCGGGCATGAATTCCAGCATTAAAAATAAGACAAACAAAATAACAAGTAGAGTAACAACTGAGATTATAATGCGCTTTAGTATATATTTTTTCAAAACACCACGCTCCTTACATAACAAGAATGGCGCTGTCGTCTGCATACGCTATGGACAGCGCCATCTGGGGATGGACTCCCGATATATTTAGTTTACTTGAAGATACTAGATGGCTTTTGGTAAATAGATAAAAACGTATGATTCCTATGCTTATTTTTTTGCATTTTTATAGATGCGGTTAATACCTACCGAATGGAATTCAATTCCTTCTATACCGTTTTTAATCATAACAGCATCACCTTTTTGATAAACCGGTAAGATAACAGCATCCTCCATAACCAGGCGTTCTGCGTCTTTTAGAGCTGCCCATCGGGCTGTAGTATCCAGTGCCAAAGCTCCCTTTTTGGCAGATTCAATAATAGAATCATATTCTTTATTTGACCAGAAACCATAATTGTTAGGGCTTTTCGTGGTCCACATATCCAGATAAGTCATGGGATCTGCATAGTCTGGACCCCAACGGGTGAGACCAAGCTCAAAATCGCCTTGCTGCATCCGTTCCACTCTGTTTTTCTTTGGCATTGTCTGAAGTTCAATGGTTAAGCCAGGCAGGGTAGTCTGTATCTCTGACTGGATAAATTGTGCCACGTTCATGGTAGATTCCGTATCTTCAACAAGCATAGTATATTTTAACTGGCTAACATTCAGTTCAGCTTTTGCCGTCTCCCAGTAACTAAGCGCCGTCGCCTTGTCTGCTGCCAGATAAGTCGATGCAGTTTCACGGAAATCCTTGCCGTCGGGTCCGGTGGCAAGAAGAGTTGGTACTGCAAAATCTGCTACAATAGAACCATCTTTTAAGATGTTATTTACAATTGCCCCTTTGTCATAAGCCAGTGCCAGAGCTTTTCTAAGATTGACATTTTCAAGTCCTTTGATGGTTTGGTTCGGAGAGATATACCATAGATAACCAGCCATTATGTTATGGAATTCCGGGTCAGCCGCAAATTGTTCCACTTGCTCACCCGATAAGGTTGCCACATCCAAATCACCATTTTGATAAGAGAGCATTGCTTGCTGCGAATCCTTAATTACTTGATAGCGGATTCCATCTAAGGCCACGTTCTGAACATCCCAATAAGCAGGATTCTTTGTCAGGGTAATTGTAGTTGCGGCAGGTTCGTAGGAAGTTATAATAAAAGGTCCGTTACTTAAAATGGTGCTGGGTGAGGTACCGAAGGAATCACCTGCGGCTTTAAAGAAGGCCTCATTTACCGGCAGGAAGGAAGGGAATGCTAGTAAAGATTCAAAGAACGGTACAGGAACTTCTAAAGTAACTACCAGTGTTTTATCATTTGGTGCACTTACACCAAGTTCCTCTGTAGTTTTTTCGCCGGAAATAATAGCGGCTGCATTGGTTACACCGGCTATCCCCATAATAAAGGAATATTCACTGGCAACCACCGGATCTACCAGGCGCCTCCATGCAAATACAAAGTCATGGGAGGTTACCGGAGTGCCGTCAGACCATTTGGCATCTCTTAGAGTAAATGTGTAGGTTAAACCATCTTTGCTTTTGTCAACAGACTCAGCCATTGCTAGTATGGGTGAGCCGGAAGCATCTATGGAATAGAGGCCTTCTGTAATGGCAGCTATGGTTTCAAAGGATGTGCCGTCAGTCGCTATCTGAGGATCCATAGAGGCTATTTCTACGTCAAAATGAACATTAAGGATATTTCCTCCTGCTGTGTCAGGTTCCGTACGAACAGTACCGTCTGTTTTCGGCGTATCAGCAGAGGTGTCTTTCACCTTTTTACTAGACCCGGTGCCGCATCCGGTAAGGCTTAGTATAAATAATAAGGTAAACAACAATAGTGACAGGGTTCTTAATTTTTTCACGATTCTCCTCCTTTAGTAGCCTGACAGGACAATTGAACACTTTAATGTTATAAAGCGTACCTATAAAAGAAAAGTAGCCGTAAAATCAAATGTAATTTTGCGACTACTTTGTCTGTAAGGCTGATTATGAAATTTATTATATCCTAAAATTGCCATTTGTCAACTATTTTTTCCTTATTATGGATATATATACCACATTGCTTATTAATACTCTATAAAAATTTACTTATTAGACTATCTTACTATTAAAATAGTTTTTGATACACAGATAGCTTTCGGTACTGATAACATGCTCAATTTTGCAGGCATCTTTTGCAGCAGTTTCTTTACTTACACCAGCAGCAATTAACAGGCTGGTAAGGGTCTGATGGCGGTCATAAATTTTTATAGCAATATCCTGACCGGTTTTATTAAGAGTAATAGTTCCGTTTTCGTCTATGTGTATATAGCCATGTTCGCGTAGTTTTTTCATGGCTATGCTGACACTTGCCTTAGTGTAGCCTAACTTGTGGGCAATATCTACAGAACGGACATGTCCGGTTTGCTCTTGTAATCTTAGAATAGTTTCTAAATAGTCTTCAGCGGATTCTTTAATCTGCATCCCATCACCTCATAATCAATTGATATCTATTATTTTAACGAAAAGCAGAAGAGAATGCAATGCAATTTATAGGTTAACGGTTGACATTAAAAATATGTTATGGTATACTTCCAAAGAAGTTAGTGGTAGCTAACTATTTTTTTGAATAAATAGTTAGAGACCTATAACATTTAGCAGATTTTAATTTTATCTTGTTTCTTCTGTAAGAAAGCAGAAGGAAAATTTATCTTAGCTTTTGCGTAGGAACATAGTAACTAATTTAATAATTTGCTTACCTATTAATACATATCTTTAGGAGGATTCTATGAGAAAATTCTTTATACCCAAATTAACTGTTTTTATTGCTGTCTTTGGTTTAATGTTGACGGGCTGTAGTAATTCAAGTAAGAATACTGCCACCACACCCACACCTACTTCTACACCTGCTGCAACGAGTGAACCTACAAATGAGCCTGTTGAAGTCGCAACAGTAGAAATTACAGATATTCACGGAACTGTTACTGTTCCTGTAAATCCCAAAAATGTAGTGGCTTTGGACAATAGAACTTTTGAAACTTTAGCTGATTGGGGGATTGAATTAGCAGCGGTTCCTAAGGGGGTAATGCCTGGGGATTCATCCTATGTAAGTGATGCTTCCGTTCAAGATATCGGAAACCATAGTGAACCAAATCTTGAAATTATAGCAGCTGTAGACCCTGAACTTGTAATTGTCGGGCAGAGGTTTGCCAGTTATTATGAAGATATAAAAGCATTAGTGCCGAATGCGGCCGTTATTGACCTTAATTTTGATGTTTCTGCGGAATCTGGCACACCAGGTGATAACTTAGTAAATGGACTTAAGAATTCAACAATTGCATTAGGACAAATTTTTGATAAAAATGAAGAAGCGCTGCAATTAGTGGCCGATTTTGAAAAATCTATCGAAGATGCTAAATCTGCATATAATGGAACAGATACCGTTATTAGTGTTGTGGTTTCTGGTGGAGAGATTGGTTTTTCAGCGCCTCATTCCGGACGTGTTTGGGGTCCTATGTATGAGATTTTTGGATGGGGCTCTGCACTAGAAGTTGATGGCTCCACTTCAGACCATCAAGGTGATGATATTTCTGTTGAAGCAATTGCACAAAGTAATCCGGATTGGATTTTTGTACTGGATCGTGATGCCGCCATATCCTCTATAAACGATGCAGTTCCTGCTATGGATGTTATCAACAACTCACCTGCTCTTCAAAACACCACCGCTGTTACGAAGGGACAGATTGTTTATGCACCAAACGATACCTACACAAATGAATCTATACAAACATATGTAGAGTTATTTGAAAATCTTGCAAGTACTTTGGCTCAGTAGTATAAAGGAAGAATATCACAATGCCTAAACATATAATGCAAAAAACCACAGGGGCTGAGGTTTCTCAGCCCCAAAACTTTAGTACCAAAAAAATATGGACAAAGCCTTTTATAGCAGCAGTTATTGTTGTTTTAATTTTAGGTGTTATTTCGTTGTTTACCGGAGTGTATGATATAAAAGGGCAAAAAGATGGATGGGATATGTTTTTCATAACTCGAGTTCCAAGAACAGCAGCACTCATGCTTACCGGTGCGGCAATGTCAATGTCAGGACTAGTAACCCAGCTTATTACCCAGAATCGTTTAGTAGAACCTACTACAACAGGAACAATTGAATGGGCCGGTCTGGGGCTTATTTTTGTTTATTTGGTATTTCCTGCCCCGACTTTAGTACTTAGAATGACTGGCGCAATTATTTTTTCTTTTATAGGTACTATGATTTTCTTTTTGTTTTTAAGAAAAGTTAAACTTCGCTCGTCCTTAATTGTACCGATTATAGGAATGATGCTAGGAGCAGTAATATCCTCAATATCCACTTTTGTCGGGCTTGCTTTCCAAATGACGCAAAATATTGAAACTTGGTTTGTAGGTTCTTTCGCACCTGTTCAAATTGGACGATATGAGTATTTATGGCTTATTGTAATCGTTAACATTGTAATATTTATCTATGCGGATAGATTAACGTTAGCCGGCTTAGGTGAAGATGTCGCTACGAGCCTTGGAGTAAATTATAATAAGATTGTAATATTGGGCACTGGTCTTATTTCAATTACAGTTGGTATTGTTGCAGCTGTTATTGGAAACTTGCCTTTTTTAGGCTTAATCGTACCGAATATTGTTTCAATGTATCGAGGCGACGATCTTAAGACCAACCTACCATGGGTATGTGTACTAGGAACCGGAGCTATTACTCTTTGCGACATTATTTCCCGAACAATTATAATGCCTTTTGAAGTTCCCGTTTCTTTGATTCTTGGATCGGTGGGAGCAGTTACCTTTATAGTTATCTTATTAAAACAAAGGAAGTTAAAATGAGTGAATTTATATATAGTAACAAGAACCGTGAGGAAATTAATATCAACCGTCATAAAAAGAGCAGGTCGGCCAAAGCTTTTCGTTCTAAGAAAGAGGAGAGACGTTATTGGATATTGCTGATAACATTGGTTGTTTTAGGTGCTCTTGCCACCTACGGACTTTTGATTTATAACAATCCGGTTCCGGTAGATTCTCCTTCTTTTATACCAGTCGTTAAAAGAAGACTGGTGGCTATAGTTGCAATGCTTATAGCTGTCATTTGTCAGAGTCTGGCTACGGTTGCTTTTCAGACTAGCACCAATAATAGGATTATAACACCTTCACTTTTAGGGTTTGAAGCACTTTATTCTACTATCCATACTAGCACCATGTTTTTTTTGGGTGCTAGGGTATTTATAAAATTCAGTGGTGTCGGGTCATTTCTATTTCAAGTGATTATTATGGTTTTGATGTGTTTGATACTTTATGGATGGCTGCTTTCCGGAAAGTATGGAAACCTACAACTTATGCTTTTGGTTGGGGTTATCATCGGAACCGGTCTAAGGTCTGTGTCGTCTTTTATGAGAAGGTTATTAGCACCATCCGAATTTGATGTGTTACAAGCAAGACTATTTGGCTCTGTCAATAATGCAGATGCTTCGTACTTTCCTATTGCAATTCCCATTGTAATAATTGCGGCAGTACTTGTCCTTGCTTATTCTAAAAAACTAAATGTATTGTCACTTGGAAAAAGTGTAAGTACTTCTTTGGGAGTTGATCATCCATCTGGTGTAATATATACACTTATTTTAGTATCTGTTTTGATGTCTATTTCAACCTCTTTGGTTGGGCCACTTACTTTCTTTGGATTCTTAGTTGCAGCTCTGACTTATCAAGCAGCACCAACGTATGATCATAGATATATTTTTCCAATGGCTCTTGCGATAGGATTTTTGATACTAACTGGAGCATACTTTTTTATGTATCATGTATTTAGGGCCCAAGGTGTGGTTTCCGTTATTATTGAAATGTTTGGAGGAATAACATTTCTGATTGTAATGTTAAGGAAGGGAACTTTATGATAAAGATTGTTAATGCTAGAAAATTATATTCAGATGAGGTGAAAATAGGTCCTCTAAATATTGAAATACCAAAAGCCGGTCTTACTTCTTTAATTGGACCAAATGGAGCAGGAAAATCTACGGCACTTTTGATGATTGGAAGACTTTTGAATATGGACGAAGGCCAAATTAAGGTAGCTAATTTGGATGTTTCTGAATCTAAATCAGAAGATTTAGCTAAAATTTTGACTATTTTACGTCAGGAGAACCATTTTGTAACGAGACTCACGGTTAGGCAGCTTGCCGGATTTGGGCGTTTTCCATATTCAAAAGGCAGATTAACAAAAGAGGATGAGGAAATTATTTCTAAATATATCGATTTTTTAGACCTTACTGACTTAGAAAACAGATATCTAGATGAGCTTTCCGGTGGTCAGAGGCAAAGAGCATATGTAGCAATGGTTTTGTGCCAGGAGACAGAATATGTACTTTTAGATGAACCTCTAAACAATCTCGATGTTGCCAGGTCTGTTCAAATGATGGAGCATTTAAAGCATGCTGCTAATGAATTCGGAAGAACCATTCTGACTGTTATCCATGATATAAATTTTGCAGCCAAATATTCTGATAGAATCTGTGCTATGAAAAACGGAGAAATCGCTGCGTTTGGAACGGTAGGAGATATTATGAAACCGGAACTTTTGACTGATATTTTTGAAACAAAAATAGAAATTATGAATGGACCGTATGGGCCAATAGCGATTTATTGATACCTTAGCTTATATACTTATTAAACACCCAAAAGCGGCATCTTAGACATGCCGCTTTTGGGTTATGCACTATATGGTCTATCTGTTAGTTTACACTTCGCTTTACATAAGTAGTATGAAGAATTTCATGTGCCTTATGACTTCCTGGTTTTTCTAAATAGGTATTGTATAATTCCTTTATAGCTGGATTATCATGGGATTTCCGATAGGGCATGGATGAATCCAGGTCGTATAATACTTTTGCACGAAGCGACCGAATGTCATTAAAGTTTCGAATACCCGCTGGAACCTGTGGCATACCGCCGCCGTTTACACAGCCACCGGGACAACCCATGATTTCGATAAAGTGGTACTCTGCTTCGCCGTTCTTTACTTTTGTTAAAAGCTCTTTTGCATTTTTTAGACCGGAGGCAACTGCCACTTTAATATCCATACCTGCTACGTTATAGATTGCTTCTTTAATACCCTCTACGCCTCTTACCTCTGTAAAATCAAGGCTTTTTAACTCTTCACCGGTTAAGGTTTCAACCGCAGTACGAAGCGCTGCTTCCATAACACCGCCGGTTGCACCAAAGATAACACCTGCACCGGTAGAAATTCCAAGTGGTGAATCAAATTCTTCATCCGGTAAGGATAAGAAGTTAATGCCGGTACGTTCAATCATTCTGGCAAATTCTCTGACCGTTATAGTAATATCAACATCGGCTACTCCCGCTGCATCCTGATCTTCCCTTCCAACTTCGAACTTTTTAGCAGTACATGGCATAACACTTACAGAGACAATGTCTTTTGGATCAAGGCCCATCTTATCTGCATAGTAGGTTTTAATTGTAGCACCAAACATCTGTTGGGGAGACTTACAGCTAGACAGATTCTCTGTCATATCCGGGAAGTAGTGTTCACAGTATTTAACCCACCCGGGTGAGCAGGAGGTAATTAAAGGCAGTACACCGCCATTTTGTACACGGTCTAAGAACTCATGAGCCTCCTCCATAATAGTTAAGTCTGCGGCAAAATCTGTGTCGAATACCCTATCAAAGCCTAAGCGGCGAAGTGCGGATACCATTTTACCTTCTACATTGGTTCCGATCGGTAGACCGAATTCTTCTCCTAACCCTGCACGCACGGAAGGAGCGGTCTGGACTACGACGTGTTTAGTCGGATCTGCAATAGCAGCAAATACAGCATCTGTATGGTCTTTTTCTGATAAGGCACCAGTTGGACATACGGCGATACATTGTCCGCAGGATACGCAGCTAGTATCTCCAAGTCCCATATTAAAAGGAGAAGCGATGGTAGTCTTAAAACCGCGTTCATTAGGACCAATAACTCCTATCGCCTGAACCTTTTCACAGACAGCGGAGCAGCGTCTGCAAAGAATACATTTGTTATTGTCACGGTACATATGAGCAGCAGAATAGTCTATCTCATATTCATTAGCCTCGCCGTCATAAACACCTTCATCCTCGACCTTAAGGTCTTTACATAGCTTTTGAAGCTCACAATTACCACTTCTGACACAGGAGAGACATTTCCTGTCATGGTCTGATAGGATTAATTCCAGGGTTCTTCTTCTGGAAGCCAATACCTTGGGGGTATTTGTCCATACTTCCATACCTTCATTGATTGGGAACACGCAGGAAGCTACAAGACTTCTGGCACCTTTTACTTCTACAACGCAGATACGGCAAGCACCGATTTCATTGATTTCTTTTAAGTAGCAAAGCGTTGGAATGTCAATATGAGCCGTTCTGGCAGCTTCTAAGATGGTGGAGCCTGCGGGTGCAGCTATGTCTACACCGTTTATTTTAATATTTATGGTTTCCATATTTACCTCCTTAAAGTACTGAATTAATGGGCATTATTTTTTAAAAATAGCACCAAAACGGCATTTTTCCATACAAGCACCGCATTTAATACACTTATCCTGTATGATAAAATGTACTTCCTTAACTTTCCCTTCAATAGCACCATTTGGACAGGTTCTTGCACATAAGGTACAGCCTTTACATTTATCAGCTTCAATGACATAGGACAATAAGGCTTTACATACTCCTGCGGGACATTTTTTATCCACTACATGTGAGATATATTCGTCCTTAAAATAGCGTAAAGTAGATAATACAGGATTTGGAGCAGTTTGGCCAAGGCCGCATAGGGAATTTTCTTTTATGTGGTAGCAAAGCTCTTCCAATTTATCAAGGTCTTCCAAGGTTCCCTGACCTTTTGTAATCTTGTCAAGCATTTCATACATACGCTTAGTACCGATACGGCAGGGGGTACATTTTCCGCAGGACTCATCTACGGTAAACTCTAAGAAGAACTTCGCAATATCAACCATACAGTTATCTTCATCCATTACAATTAGACCCCCGGAACCCATCATGGAGCCGATACCGATTAAGTTATCATAATCAATGGGGATATCAAAATGTTCTTCGGGAATACATCCGCCGGAAGGACCGCCGGTCTGGGCAGCTTTGAACTTCTTGCCGTCTGGAATACCACCGCCGATTTGTTCTACAACTTCTCGAAGTGTAGTTCCCATAGGAATCTCCACAAGGCCTGTATTCTTAATCTTACCGCCGAGGGCGAATACTTTAGTACCTTTTGATTTTTCCGTACCCATAGCGGCAAACCATTCGGGGCCGTTTAATATAATCTGGGGAATATTAGCGTAGGTTTCTACGTTATTTAAAATAGTAGGCTTTCCGAATAACCCTTTTTGGGCAGGAAAGGGAGGTCTTGGACGAGGTTCCCCTCGGTTGCCTTCAATGGAAGTCATAAGGGCAGTTTCTTCACCGCATACAAAGGCTCCTGCACCAAGTCTTAAGCCGATGTCAAAATCAAAGCCTGTGCCAAAGATATTTTTACCTAGCATGCCATATTCTCTTGCCTGAGCAATGGCAATTTCCAGACGCTCAACAGCAATCGGGTATTCTGCACGAACATAGATATAGCCTTGGGAAGCACCAATAGCATAGCCGGCAATTGCCATAGCTTCTAATACTACATGAGGGTCGCCCTCGAGTACAGAACGATCCATGAAAGCGCCTGGGTCTCCTTCATCGGCATTACAGCAAACATATTTCTGGTCAGCATCATTTGCTTTTGCAAGCTTCCATTTCAGACCGGTTGGGAAACCGCCGCCGCCACGGCCGCGAAGTCCACTGTCTAAAAGCGTCTGAATGACCTGATCGGGTGTACATTCGGTTAATACCTTTCCTAACGCTTCATAGCCGTGGGTTCCAATGTATTCTTCAATCTTTTCCGGATTAATAACACCGCAGTTACGCAGTGCAATTCGATGCTGTTTTTTATAAAAATCTGTTTCATTAAGGGACTTAATTCCATTGTCAGTTACAGTTTCAGTATATAAGAGTCTGGTTACCGGTCTTCCTTTTAATAAATGCTCTGTTACGATTTCGGGAATATCCTCTGGCTTTACCATAGAGTAAAAGGCAGCATCCGGATATACAATCATAATGGGACCTAAGGCACAAAGTCCGTGACAGCCGGTTTGAACAACAGAAACTTCTTTTTCCAGACCATTTTTATCAATTTCTGTCTGTAAGGTTTCAATGATTTTAGTGCTTCCGGAGGAGGTGCATCCGGTACCACCACAAACTAATACATGTGAACGAAACATATTTTAAATCCTCCCTTCAGAGCTGATTGTGTATTGGCTGACAACCTGACCGCGGATTAAGTGCTGCTCCACTATCTCCAAAGCTTTTTCGGGAGTCATCTTCACATATGTTACTTTATCTTTATTTGGTTCAAATACTTCAACGATAGGCTCGTACTGGCATAAACCAATACAGCCGGTTTGCAATACCGCTATATTAGAAAGGGATTTTTCCTGTACTGCATCAGAAAGGGCAGTAAGGACCGGTCTGGCTCCACTTGCAATGCCGCAGGTTGCCATTCCCACTACAACTTTGGTTTGGTCAGAGGATTCAAAGCGTAAGCCCACCTGACTTTGCATCTTTTCTCTAATCTCTCTTAATTCCTCTAGAGTCTTCATATAATAACTCCCATCTGTGTGCCCTAATGCATTGACACGGGTGTATGGCACGAGTGTCTTGACACTTGCACACGTACGAATAAGGATATGCTCCTTACAAATTAATAGGAAACAACTATGTTAAAAATTTATCAAAGTTTTGCGAAAAAAGCTTGAACATAAACTGGAATTGGGTCTTTATGATATTAAAGTTAGAATACGATTCCTCCGTCTGTTTCAGCTTGATTCTCAACGAAATATTCTTTTATATAGGTTGAAACTTCAGGACTATAAAAAGGTATATCCTTAAGGATTTCACGAAATTCTCTGGTATCTAAGGTAAAGCCTTTGTTATCAACATGGTAACAGTACAAAAAATCTACCGTTGTATGACAGATAACCAAGGAGCATATAACTAAAGCCATATCGCCTAAAGGCATACGGTCAATATGATTTAATTTAAATACAGCCATAAGGGTAGTTCCCCCACCCGGTTTTGAAGCAATATGTAAATGTCCGCCGGTTAAGAGTGCCGCCTGCTTTAAAAAGGGAATCCCTAACCCCACGGTTCTTGTGGTTCGTGTGGTATAAAAAGGGTCTTCAGCTTTTCTAAGCTCTACAGCCGTCATTCCGCACCCATTGTCGGTTATAGATAGAGTAAGAGTCTCTGCTCTTGTATCTATTCTGACTGTAATCTGAATAAAGTCAGCTCCGGCTCTTAGGGAATTTTGCGCTGCATCTAATACATGAAGAGAAATTTCTGTCATCATAGGATTACCAATGGTTATTCATATTTTGCAAGGATATCTTTGATTTCATCTACGGTTAACCTGCCGTATACATCTTCATTAATGGTTAACACGGGAGCTAAGCCGCATGCGCCGATACAACGACAGGCATCAAGAGAAAATTTACCATCAGGTGTGCATTCTCCGCCTTCAACATGAAGCAGCTCCATTAGTTTATTGTAGATATCACCGGAGCCCTTTACATAACAGGCAGTACCAAGACATACGGAAATCTTGTATTTACCTTTGGGATTCAGTGAAAATTGAGAGTAAAATGTTACAACTCCATAGACTTTTTCCAAGGGAATATCCATTTCATTGGAAATGATAGTTTGTACCTCGACAGGAAGATATCCATAGATATTTTGTGCTTCCTGGAGAATAGGCATCAAAGCGCCGTCGTCATCTTTGTATTTCTGAATGACTTTAAGAAGTTGTGCTTCTTGCTCTTTAGAGCCGGCAAAAGGGACTGTTTTTTTCTGGGAACCCATTTCTTAACCTCCTTGAATTTGTTGTCTGTTCTTAGATTAGGTAATTATAGCTCGGACTACTGGGATAGCCGGGTCAGATACTCATCTTAAAGTTCAGACTGCATAGCTGTTATTCGAATTTTATGCCGAAGGGGTGAAATACTACAAAAAAACTAATTATTATACAATTTCCTATCGGCAAACAATATCAGTATAGCATGTTATTGATAAAAAATCTATATGTATTATAAATTTCACAGAAGATGCTTTTTAATAAACTGAAATATATTTTATTTTATAAAAAATATATAAAGTTGATTAACTTATATAGCAATGTTATACTATAAATCAAGATTTATAATAGTAACGTTGTTATAATTGTACATTCGGTTGTAACGTGGCTTACGGAGAAGTCAAAGTGAGTATAGAAAGGGATGATATATCATGAGTTTACAGGAATTACTGAATAAGAAGTTATTCAAAGTAATCAATACCGGCAGTTGTTTGGAAACCGTATTAACCAAACCTTTTTGTTGTGATTTACTAAGCAGTGCCATGAGTAAAGCACCGGCTGGAGGGGTATGGATTACAGTCATAGCCAATATGAATACGTTAGCAGTAGCCTCTCTTACGAAGGTGGCATGTATTATTCTGGCAGAGGGCGTTACACCGGACAGTCAGACACTAAAAAAAGCCCGTGAGCAGCAGATTACAGTACTGGCTTCCGAGCAGCCTATTTTTGAGACTTCTCTTTTGATATATGAACTTATACAGAATGATTATAAGAGAAGTTTGTAATCTAGTTAGTATAAGAAGCAGAACTATATTCCAGATGGTTCGGGTATTTGGTATCGAGATAGATTTTAGAGCAGTATGCAGATTATTGCAACGATGATGATTTACTATAATATCTTAAAAAGGAATTGTATTCCCCGACATAACCAGGAAATCACTGTTGTCTGCTTGAGTTGCAGTTATGATTTCCTTTTTCTGGGGTTTGATTTGGGGAGTTATCCATTCAGGATAAAGGAATGTTTTTACTTTGAATGCATGGAGAATTCCAGCTCTTCATAACTTTTCAGGTTTTCATGAATGTCCCTTGCATCTGCTTTTGCAAATAATTTTTCACGATTGACACCTGCCACTCGTCCGGTTAAGATGCTTCCGGGCCCATTTAAGCATCCGCCCTCGCATACCATACCTTCTAAGAAATCCTCCGGTAATCTTCCGGCTTTTAAAAGTGTAAGTGCTTTTTTACATTCAGCTGCACCATTGCAGGCTTTTACAGTTATGTTGGTATTTTCTTCTCTTTCTTTTAGTGATTGAATAACGGAAGCAGTTACACCGCCTGAAACACAGAACTTTTTGCCGTAAATACTACCCTGCTGAATGCTTTCTTCTGTGGGCTTTAACTCCACATCTTTTGCACGTATCATAGCATATAATTCATCTAAAGTTAAGGCATAATCCGCACCTTTTAAGCCAAGGGTATCTAAGACTTCCCCTTTTTTTGCCATACAAGGGCCAATAAATACACAGACGGCATCCGGTTCCATTGCTTTTATTAACTTAGCAGTAGCCGTCATGGGTGAAACGGTCGTTGACATGTTATCCTGTAACATGGGAAAATGCTTACGAATCATATTGACAAAAGCGGGGCAGCAGGAGGTGGTCATCTTCTTACTTTCCTTGTAAGCTTCTGCCCATTCTTCGGATTCGCTGGCAGCAACAAAATCCGCACCTAAAGCTACTTCATAAACTCCGTTAAAACCGATTTCTTTTAAAGCTTCTGAGATACTAGAAAAAGTAACGGCTGCGCCGAACTGTCCTTCCCAGGCAGGTGCTAACATAGCGTACACTTTAAGCTGTGGCTTCGTGAGAAGACGAATTACATCTACCATAAAGGAACGGTCCGAAATAGCTCCAAATGGACAGTTTTTAATACATTGTCCACAGTTGATACACTTTTCTTCATTGATTACAACAATATTGTTTTCATCCATAGTAATAGCGTCTGCCGGGCAGCTTCTCTTACAGGGACGTGTTAAATCAGCTATGGCGTTGTAGGGACAGGCTTGAGAACATTTTCCACATTCCTTACATTGATTTGGATCAATATGCGCTCTGTCTCTTAACATAGTAATGGCATTAAAGTTACAGGAAGCCTGACATCGCTTTCCAACACACTTTTGACAGTTATCTGTTACAACGAAACGTGTAATTGGACATCCTTCACAGGCTGAATTGATAACCTGAACAATGTTTTTTGATTCTACCCCGGCAAGGGGGGCTTTTCCTTCCGCCAGTCGAATTCTCTGACGGATAATTTCTCTTTCTTTGTAGATGCAGCAACGGAAATTGGCTTGTGGGCCCGGGATTAGGTCAAAGGGCAGGCCCTCCTTCTTTTCCTCCAGTTCTCCGTTATAAGCAAGCTTTGCAACTTCAAATAACACTTCCTGCTTAATTGCATCTATGTTGTTGTTCATTTCTAACATATCGTCACTCCTCGTTATGTAAACTAGTCTGCAAGTTTGGACTTACACAAACAGTTAGGTGTGAAGTTAGTAAAGATTAGCCGTTTGTTTATGCTTTGCCCGAGGGTGATTATACCAGTTTTTCAGAAAGAAGTATATGTTAAATTCAGATGAACTTTATCGTAAGTTTTCCGGAAATGATTAGTAATATTTTAAAATAACTTCTTTTCCCATCTTTTTAGCGGTATCCCTTATTTGCTCAACGAGGTGCATACGAATGCTTAAGTCAAAGGGGAGTCCGGGATTTTGATGTGCCTCATTTATGGCTCTGCCGACATAAAGGTTTAAGACAGAGCAGTCTTCAATGATCAGTTTTGCAACCTGGGAGCCGCCATTTTCTTTATCTAGTTCCTCAAAGAAAAATTCATCTACAATTCCGTCCAGATAATGCTTTAGTAATGCCAACGCTCTTGATAAGGTCAAGACCCCTTCCGTTACCAAATCCATATTTTTCATGGTTGCAGTAGGGGGAAGAGCTGGGTCAGTATAATTCAGGGAAGTAATAATGGGAATGTCCAAAATTCTGGAGACGATATTGGCGCTGGTTCCTCCACAGATAATCCGTTTTCCCGGAGCATTCATAAAATCATGAATTAACAGCTCATCATCCTCCTTTTTTAAAGGAGGGCCGGTAAAGAGGTTTAATACTTTCATATTTGTAATTCTTGCAACAGCAACAGTGGTGTCATCCCCCGGTATCTGCATATATAAGTCGTCACAGGCTTTGGTTAGTACCGCTGCTAACCTTAAGGAAGATAGGGTCTCCTTAGCAGCAGCTAGAGCATAATCAGCCATGCTTTGCCAGGTCCATCCAAAGTTTAATAACTGCCCAACACCGGCATGGATTACACCGTCACTCATCAGAATAAAGCAATCGTTTAAGATGGCCTGAAAACGACATTCCCGAATTGTTTTATTCTCAATGGTACGTTCCTTAAAGGGTAGATTAGTCAGCTTACCGTCCCTAATAAAAACACAGCAGGGATTGTCGAATTCCACCAGATAGGCTTCACCATTATGACTTATCTGTAAAATACTAAAAGTGGAATAGGCTACCTGTCTTACCTGACAGACAGGCAGCGTCTTGACGATGGTTTCCACACAATCATCAATACCGGCACCATTTAAAAACATAGTACCTAATATTTTTGACGTTAAGGTAGCAAGAATATTTGCTTTTACCCCGCTGCCCATTCCGTCAGCTAATATCATAATACTGGAATTCTCGGTTTTTAGGATTTCAACTTTATCACCACAAAGTTCTTCATGATGTTTGTTTAAACTTTTATATGAGGCATCGATACTTACATTCATGGCTTTACTCCTGTCCGCTCTATTGTCTATCAGCCCTATGATTTTTTATGAGGCTGGTCGATTCCGTCATTTAATATGGTATCTCTTAATTTGGTAAGGGTAACTTTGGTTTCTGCGGTAGTTTCTCCCAACAGGCCGGCTATCTGCTGTGCAACAAACATCTGCTTATCAATTACCTTTTGTGCCATTTCAATGGTATCTACTTTGATTTTATAGGCTTGTCGGTTTAACTCTTCCTCCTTGGTGATATCCTGAAAAATACCAAGGACAGCATTTTGCTCGTGAATATATACAATATTTTGTAAAGTAGTAAGACCACGTTCCGTATACTCCACTTTTTTACCCATAATGGCCTTTTTGGTTTGTAGAACTTCTTCGAAATCTGTGTGATCAATTAATTCATACAGGTACTTTTCACGGGCTTTTAATCTGGGAATATGAAAATAGATTTCAGCCGCGCCGCTAAATTCTACAATCCGCATCTCAGCGTCCACAAGGATAATAATATTAGGGGTCATGTCAAGAACAACATTAGCCATAGATTGTGCCCTTTCATGCATATACGGAATGCACATGGTAAGCTCTGCTTTACCCTGATATACGGCAATGGCTTTTTCCTTACAGCTAATATAACCACAGGCTCCGCAATTAAGCTCATCCTCTAGTTTGGTTTTACCTATTTTTCTAAGAATATGCTTAATTTCATCACTGGTAGGCAAAGGGTCTTTGGGAGAACGGTCGACAAATACTTTATGAAAAGAGATATCTTTGGCTCTCTCATAAAAGTTTTTTTCTGTAATTGGTTTTTTGGGTATAGCTTCCTCCATATCAAGCTTCACTTTAAAGCGGGAGATGGCTGCCCGGTCAACGGCAGGCCCTTTGATACAACCCCCGTTACAGAGGTCTGCTTCTATGAAGCAGCCTGATACTTCACCCCGTTCCATGCTTTCAAACAATTCAATGCAGTTTTTAATTCCATGGACGTAGAACTTTCGATATCCGTCAGCAGCACCATCTTTTTTGGTGGCAACAACAGAGGACAACACGCCGCTGCTGATTGGATATAGTCGGTTTACCATGGGATTTGGGTTCATGGGAGGGGTATCCTTAAGAGCTAGTATATCAATATTCTCCTCCAAAAGCCATTGCTTAACTTCGGAAAAATTAATAACAGCGTCTATGTAGCCTACGGTTCTCGGGTCACTTTCAGCCTCCCGTTTTTTTGAAATACAAGGACCTAAGAATACAATTTTGACACCGTGCCCGAATTCTTTCCGAATTAATTTACCATGGGCAATCATGGGAGAGTCTACCGGAGCCATATATCTTGTCAGCGAAGGATAATAGATTTCAATTAAGTCATTTACACTGGGGCAGCAGGTGGTTATTATATTCTCCATCTTCCCCTCCGTCAGCAGTCTATTATATTCTCTTGTGACATAGGCTGCACCCTCAGCCGTTTCCCGTACCATGGTAAAGCCCAGCTTCAATAAAGCAGTAATAACCTGCCCGGGTGTATTGTACTTAAGTACGCCAAGATAAGCAGGAGCAATGGAAATGATAGTCGGAAGGTTATCCTTTAAATATCCTTTTACCTTATCCAAATCACTGATAAAGGATTTGGCATTTTGGGGACAGGCTTCCAGACAATGACCACAGAGAATGCATTTATCATTCATTATCTGTGCCTGTTCATTTTTAACCATGATAGCTTTTACATCACAGGTACGCACGCATTTATAACAGTTCTTGCATTTTGCTTCTTTAAAGCCGATTACATTCATTCTGTAAGCCTCCCAAGGACTTCCGTCTCAAAAAAGGTATCTACCTCTGCCGGAGTTAAAGAAAATAATTGGTTCTCAACTTTAACACAGACACCCTTTACGCATTCCCCCATGCAAAAAGAGCCGGTAAGATTTACCTTATCTCCAAATTGATTCTGTGATATCAGGCTTTCCAGCTTATGTACGATTTCCCTGGAACCCTTTAGATGACAGGAACTTCCAATACATATTGTTATAACCATACCTTTATCCTCCTAATAAAACCCCAAAAGATTGTTTTAAATTTAACAAAGTCTATCATTATTCTAGCACTTAATAAGAGGACTGTCAAAGGGAAAATACTTAAGAAACAGTATGAAAATACTAGTATTTTACTCACTTTTTGTGTGGTTTAGTATAAGGCTTCTTTGGAATCTTTCGAGAAAACGAAGAGGTCACCCTGATGTCAAAACATCCTGTCTGGTAAGATATAAATACGGAGGATTACATAATCTATAAAAGGAAATTCGAATCCTTGCTAATAATGACAGAGACTGGATATTTTTTGGTTGTAATCGTTTTAGGTTGTGCTATAATAGGAAAAGATATATGTAAAATAAGATGAAATAACAAAGGAGCAGGTTTATGGAACTCATTACCATTCGGGAATTGTATCGTAATAAAGAACAATACATCGGAAAGACTGTTAAAGTCGGAGGCTGGGTAAGAAGTATAAGAGACTCTAAGGCTTTTGGTTTTATTGTACTTCATGATGGTACCTATTTTGAAACCTTACAGATTGTATATCATGATAAAATGGACAACTTTGCTGAAATATCCAAGTTAAATGTAGGGTCAGCAATCATCATAGAGGGAGAGCTGGTTGCAACTCCTAATGCACAGCAGCCTTTTGAAATTCAGGCAGCAGCAATAGAGATAGAAGGTGCTTCTACAGCAGAGTATCCCTTACAGAAGAAAAGGCATAGTCTTGAATTCTTAAGAACAATAAACCATTTAAGACCGAGAACCAACACCTTTCAGGCGGTTTTTAGAGTGCGATCCATGATTGCGTATGCTATTCATAAGTATTTTCAGGACAGGGATTTTGTCTATGTGCATACTCCAATCATTACGGGAAGTGATGCAGAAGGAGCAGGAGAAATGTTCCGTGTTACCACTCTTGATATGGATAAACTGCCAATGACAAAAGAAGGGCAAGTTGATTTTAGTGAAGATTTCTTCGGAAAAGAAACCAATCTGACAGTAAGTGGTCAGTTAAATGGTGAAACCTATGCGATGGCTTTCCGCAATATTTATACGTTTGGACCAACGTTCCGTGCAGAAAATTCCAATACCACCCGCCATGCAGCAGAATTTTGGATGATTGAGCCGGAGATTGCTTTTGCCGACTTACAAGATGATATGGCACTGGCTGAAGGAATGATTAAATTCATAATCCGTTATGTACTTGAGAATGCACCGGAAGAAATGAAATTCTTTAATTCTTTTGTTGACAAAGGCTTGCTTGAACGACTGGAACATGTTATGAATGCTGAATTCGGACATGTTACCTATACAGAAGCAATTGAAATCCTAGAGAAAAACAATGATAAATTCGAATATAAAGTAAAATGGGGCAGTGACCTTCAAACCGAGCATGAAAGATACTTAACAGAAGAAATCTTTAAAAAGCCTGTATTTGTAACAGATTATCCAAAAGATATTAAGGCTTTTTATATGAAGCTGAACGAGGATAATAAAACCGTTGCCGCAATGGACTTATTAGTACCTGGAATCGGCGAAATCATCGGCGGAAGCCAAAGAGAGGACAATTATGAAAAATTAGTTGCCCGCATGAAGGAAATGGGACTAAAAGAAGAGGATTATGATTTCTATCTTGACCTAAGAAAATATGGCTCTGCAAGACATGCCGGCTTTGGCTTAGGCTTTGAACGCTGTGTGATGTATCTGACCGGAATGGGCAATATCAGAGATGTTATTCCTTTCCCTCGTACCGTGAATAACTGTGAACTATAATGACTACTACACTATTTTAATACTAACAATAAACTTGTAATACTCGACAAAATAGATTGCCAGTTTTGTATGCATAAAACGAACGAAGTTTATACGTTTTATGCATACAAAGCTGGCAATTTATGTTTAACCATCCCTTTTGTATCAGTTAAGCATCACGCATTAAGGGCATAGGATAAATTGAAGTGATTTAAAAAAAAATGAACCATTCTTTAGCCCATGACAATATATAGATGAAGGGCTATGATAGAAAAAAAGCCTCTATAAATCAGAAAGGAGGATTCTGGTGAATTGGACATTTCAGAGTTAAACGATATTGTGTTACTTCATGGTAATGCTATCTATGGGTTTTGCTACAATCTTACAAAGAATAAGATTGATGCAGATGACCTTTATCAGGAATCATTTCTAAAAGCAACAGAGCTGTGTTATAAAATTGATAAAGATAAGAATACAAAAAGCTTTATTATATCCCTTGCGGTAGGAATATGGAAGAACCAAAGGCGTAAATATGCCTGGAGGCAAAGGATAGTACAAATGGATGAATTTAATGACGATTTAAATAACAGCTCTTTGTTAAAGGATGATTTAACCCCGGAAGAGATAGCAATAGCCAATGAACGTGACAAGCTGATCCAAGGGGCAGCAAATGCCTTAAAAGACAAATATAAAATACCGCTATACATGTATTATACTGCTGAATTGTCTGTTGGAGATATTGCACAAGCATTAAAAATCCCTCAGGGAACAGTTAAGAGCAGACTTCATAAGGCTCGACAGATTATTAAAGATTGTATGGAGGCGAACGAATATGAAAAATTCTGAACATATGGATCAATTGTTAAAGCAAGCCCTTTCTCCAGCAGTTGAGCCGAGTGACTTTTTAAACAATAGCATATTGAATAAAATGAAGGAGAAAGAATCGATGAAAAAATCTGGAAGTAAGAAAGTTCTTGTCTTTTTAACGGCTGCCGCGCTAACACTTATGATGACGGCAACTGCTTTTGCAGCCTGGAAGTTTTTAAGTCCAAAAGAGGTTGCATTAAACCTTGGGGATCAGACACTTGCGGAGGCCTTTGACAGTGAGGATGCAATTAACTTAAATGAAACCGTTGTTTCAGGAGGGTATGAAATAACTCTTCTTGGAATTGTATTGGGGAAAGGGTTAAGTGATTTTCAAAGTGAGTCAAATAATATTTTACCCGAGCGTACCTATGCGGTAGTTTCTATTGCCAGGGAAGACGGGACTCCAATACCTGATTCTTACGATGCTGAATCCATTAAAACAAGAACTGACTTTTTTATATCCCCACTTATTAAAGGTCAAGAACCATGGTTATATAATATTATAACTATGAATGGAGGCTATAATGAGTTTGTAATCGAAGGCAGATTATACCGTTTGATAGAATGTGATACAGTTGAACTTTTTGCTGACAGGGGTCTATATTTATGTGTCAGCACCGGTTCCTTCTATGACTCAGAGGCATTTAACTATGATGAACAGACGGGCGAAATCACACTAAATACTAGTTATAGTGGGGCTAATGCACTTTTCAGCCTGCCCTTAGATGTAACGAAAGCAAATTATGAAGAAGGGCAGAAATATTTAGATAGTTTATATCAAGAAGAAAATTAGGTAGATAAGGTTAACAAGCAGTATTAAAAGTTTGGCAGTAGTACTTAAGGATATTCTTAAGTACTGCTGCCTGCTTTGTATATAATATTTTCATAGGTATTGTAGGAGAGGTCTAATATCTGGTAATAGATATAGATATATTTAACTTCTGTTATTCATTCCTTAATGCGTCAATAGGATTTAGCTTAGCCGCCTTTCTTGCAGGAAGATATCCGAATAATATTCCGATACCTGCGGAGATTCCAAAGGAAAGCAATACTACATTTGGTGAAGGTGTGGCATTGAGCTTTATCAAGTTACCTGCGGATATAGCTCCTGCACCGCCGAGAAGGATTCCAAGCAGTCCGCCTATACTACTGGTAGCAGCAGCTTCCAACACAAACTGTCTCATAATATCTTTATGCTTTGCACCAAGGGATTTTCGTATACCGATTTCTCTTGTTCTTTCAGAAACAGATACCAGCATTATATTCATGATACCAATACCGGCTACCAGCAGGGAAATGCCGGCTATACCTGCAATTACGGTGGTAAGTATACCCATTTGCACGTTAATCTCTGTTAACATGTCTACGTAGTTAGATACTTTGTATAATTTGGAATCCCGATATGTTTTAAACAAAAAGTCCTGTAGATTTGTCGTTTCTAGTGTTACAAGATTACTGTCTTTTACAAAAAAGGTGTAACTGCTGACACTAGAGATACCATTTAACCGCATAGCAGTGGTATAAGGGATATAAAACGCATTATCTTCTGACCATTCAGAACCGTCAGAGGATTGAACTAATATGCCGCTAATAACGAATTCCTCACCATTTAGCCGAATTGTATCGCCAATTTGGGCATTGCCGTTAAATAGCTTATTGTTTATGTAAGCACCTATAATGCAGACTTTATTTTTAATGGATATGTCTGAATAAGTTATGTTATGTCCTAACTGCAACTCCTTTTTCATGATACTGATATAGCTTTCATCAATACCTGTTATAGTGACATAGTCTACCTTGTTGGATTTCTTATTTAAGCTTCCGTCTGTTGATACATTAGGAGAAGCACCTAATAAGTTATCTGAATGTTCCTTGGCATATTGATACATGTCATCTTCTGTAAACATTAGATTTCCATTCCTGCCTTTTAGGGAAACGGTTATATTATTAATACCCATGCTAGAATAGGACTCTACCATTTGATTCGAGAAGCCCTGCATAACGCTGACTAACATAATAACAGAAGCAACACCGATAATCATACCCAGCATGGTTAAGAACGACCGCATACGGTTTCCAACTATGTTATTCCATACGACTTTAAGCGTTTGCCTTAATTTCATTCTTATACTCCTTTGCGTCTCCGTCGAAAATAACCACACCATCGGAAATTTTAATAACTCGCTCTGCTTCAACAGCGATTGAATTATCGTGCGTAATTAAAACAATGGTATTACCTTCTAGATGCAGTTTTTTTAATAGGTCAAGTACTTCTCTGCTGGTTTTACTGTCTAATGCACCGGTCGGCTCATCGGCCAAAATAAGAGAAGGTCTGCCTACTAATGCTCTGGCAATGGAGGCCCTTTGCTGCTGACCGCCGGAGAGTTGAGAAGGAAGGTTTCGATATTTGTCGTCAAGACCTACCTTTTCAAGAGCTTCCATACAACGCTTTTTACGTTCTCTGTCACCGACTCTGGCATACATTAGGGGAAGCCCTACATTATCTAACACGGATTGTTTTGGTAATAGATTATACTGTTGAAAAATAAAACCTATCATTTTATTTCGGATTTCTGCAAGATCGTCATCCTTTAATTTACTAACATCGTTACCATCTAGTATATACTGACCGCTAGTGGGAGTATCAAGAGCTCCGATAATGTTCATGATTGTAGATTTTCCACTGCCGGATTTTCCGACAATGGCCACCATCTCACCTTTATATATGGTCATGTTAACTCCATTATTAGCGGTTATCTCCGTATCACCGATGTGATATATTTTATAGATATCTTTTAATTCAATCAAGACTTCCTTTTCCATAAGATACCTGCTCCTTCTTGTCTATTTAATATTGGTCAAAATAACCAGATACACTGTTATCAAACGGAATATAAACGATATCTCCTTCGCTTAGTCCTGACTTGATTTCAACATTGGTTCCGTCATTAATACCAATTGTTACGGAAACAGGTTTGTAGCCTTTTGGAATAGATGGATCTTGCTCCTCAATTACCTCATCTGTCTTTATGTAAACGATATCACCTTTTTGTAAGGCAGAGCTTGGAATGGTTAATACATTATTGGCTTCCTGCATAAGAATTTTTCCATTTACATTCATTCCTGGTAACAGATTACCAAATTCAACAACCTTTATAACAACAGGATAAGAAGTAACACCATTGTTCGTGTTTCCCTTTAAACTAATTCGGTCAATAACACCGTCAAAGGTAGTGTCCGCAACGGCTTCTGTTGTAATGGTTACCTTCTGACCGACCTTAACACTGCTGATTTGCAGTTCATCTATGTTCATCTGAAAAGTCAGATAAGACATATCATAGATAGTTGCCATAGAGCCGGCAGCAGCGTCAGCAGCAGGGTCAACGGTATCTCCCTGTTTTTTATTTTTAATAATAACGGTACCTGATATGGGAGATTCGATAGTATATTGATCCATTTGGTTTTCCTGAGATTTTAAGGAAAGTTCGGCTTCTTCAATTCCTATCTCAGCGTTACTGATTTGCTTTTCTAGGTCTTTGGAGGAAAGTGCAAAAATCAGGCTGCCTTTTTCTAAATACTGTCCTTCCTTCACAGACAGACTTTCAATCGTTCCTTCGGATTCAGCAATTAAGGTTGTTTCAACTGCTGCGCGAAAAGCACCAGTACTGCTGCTTTTAATACCTGAAATGGTTGCATCTGCAATATCACCGGACTGAAGTCCACCAGGATTTTTTACAGAAATGGTTACTTTTTTTGTTAAAATACCACCTTCCATAACCTCTTCCATACTGCTTACGTTAGTTACCGTTCCTTTTACATCTTCACCTATAGCTGCTAAAGATACAGAGGCTTTCTTACCAACCCAGTCTTTTTTCACTTCTTCGGATGGAAATAACACGTCAAGATATAAGGTAGTATTATCATAAAGGTCTGCAATGGTCTTACCGGCAGTTACAGTCTCCCCTTCTTTTACATACAGTTTTTTTATGTAACCATTTTCCTTGGAATATTGTTTTAATTTATCTCTTTTTTCCACAACATCATCATAAGAAGACTTTGCTCTTTTTACACTTAACTGGGAAGACTTTATACTATTCTCAATATCCTTTGTACTTATCTGAAAGAGAAGTCCTCCTTTTGCTACATTGTCACCTTCTTCGAAGGGAGCTTCTAGTATGGTTCCTTTAACCAGGGATTTTACTTCGTATTGGTCAGCCGGACTAAGAGTTCCGGTGCCTGATATAAAGGTCTGTACATTACCAGTTATAGCCTGGGTTGACATGACTTCTGTTGCTACTTGTGCAGGAGTACTTTTATTTAAGAAAGAGTAGCCTATAAAAACTATTACACCCGCTATTACTATCCATTTTATTGCTTTTTTGCCATTAATTTTTTTGAAATTAATCTTCTTCATATTCTGCCTAGTCCTTTCCTAATTCGATACTACGATTACGCGAATCGGCCCTTGTGACTTTTCTAAAAATCCGTTAACAAGGACACTGTTAAAATCTTTTATTTGGTCAAGTGAACCGGCATAATATTTTCCATCTTTACTAAAGTATACCTCTACATTATCTGAAATTCTATACACGGAACCGCCTGCATTGGCTTGCTTTCCGCTAATGTAAGAAATTCGCACTTCGGTTAATGACTGAATATCTTTTACTTCATTATTTTCAATTAGTACGCTTTTAGCACCAGTACCTAGATTTAACTGCAAGTTATTCGTTATCAAAGTGGTTTCATTACCATCTATGATAAAGGTAAGCTGTGCACTGCTGTCATATTCACTGTAAGTTACATTCTTAAGGATTCCAAACTTGTAACCGGAATTAGCAATGTTATAAAGAATAACATCGGTTACTTCTCCGGCTGCATTTGTCTTGTAATAAGATGTAGCACCATCCGCCCAGGATATTTCTTTTAAATCAGCAGGAGTTAATGAAGAATAGCTTTCACCTTTCACAGCAAGAATTCGTGCATTTGATGCTAAGGTTCTGCTTATAACATCACTTATAGTGTAGGAAGCCTGTAATTTCTTTATTGCAGTCTGACCGTAATTAAAGTTTATTTCAACAAGAGATCCCTTTTCAATGTTAGTGTCGGTGCAAGGGAAATCTCTAAGAATTCCTTCGGTATCAACGATGTTAATTACCCTTTTAACGCTGCTAACGTTGTTTAAATCCTGTATTACTTTATCCTGAATACTAAGTACATAGCCGGTAATAGTTACTGGCATCTGCTCTACAGATAAGATATCTGCCACATTACCATCATAGCCAAAGAGAACAACAACATTGTCACCAGTGCTTAATCTATTGTCACGTAATCTCTTGCCCCAGGAATTCTCCAAAAGGTTATCAGAGTTAGTGGTATTATAGGTATTCAGAGCGGGCTGCTTTAAGGAATACGTTTTACCGGCAACTACAATTTCATCCGGTGCTATTACGGAAGGGCTAATGGTATTTAATACACCATATACTTTTTTATCATAAACCCATATATTTTTTAATGCGTTAGAGTAATAAACGAGGTCATAGCTTTCAATAGTATTGCTTGAGATTTTTCCACCGTTCTTAAAGATGGTATAATCGGCTAGGGAGGAAGTTAATTTTTGCTCCCAGTTACCTTTTGCAACAATTCCAGTTAAAGGTAATATGTCTGCAACTTTATTCTCCCAGCCAAATAAAAGTACTACCGGCATGCCAGTTTGGATAGATTCTTTCTTTATCAATGCTTTTAGGTTTTTTGGATTGTCCACGGAGTAGGATTTTCCTGCTACTGTCAGCTCCTGAGGTTCTGTTTGATTATAAGTAATAGCATCCAGAGAACCAAAGGTAGTCTTATTATATACCCAGGCAGTTTTTAAAGATTTGCTGTAATAAAGGATATCTCCGGTTGCAATAGTAGCACTGCTGGATTTTTCATCATTTTTATAAACGGTATAATCGCTTAAATCAGAGCCAAGCTTTGTCTTCCAGTCACTGTAAGCACTTATCATTTCAATGGGATAGAGGTAGGAAACCTTGTCGTCTCTTCCAATGAGAACAGCAACAAGAGAGCCTTTTTTAATAGAAGAACTGTTAAGTGTCTTTTTCATGGTTTTCGGAGTTTCTACCGTATAAGTGGTACCTGCGATGGTTATCTCCTGAGGTTCACTTTGGGAATAAGATATATTTTCAACAACGCCATACGCAGCGCCATTATATACCCATATCGTTTTTAAAGCTTCAGAGTAGTAAACAATATCGGTATTTTGAAAGCTTTTTGAAGTTGTTTTTTTGTTATTTTTATAAATTGTATAGGTGGAAAGCTTGGAGGACAGTTTCTTTTGCCAGCTCTCTTTACCAAGATAAGGGCCTTCCAGTTTTTTGTTTAAGAGACTATCAGCATCGATTTTGTCCTTGGCAGTTAGTTCATAACCTAATGCCTTCGCATATACATCACCGGATTTTTGCTTCGCATTCAGAAGATTATAAAATAAATTCTGACAGTCTGTCAGAGTCAGGGTGTCGGATTCTTTTTTAGAAATGTTTAGACTAAGACCGAGTTCCTTATACTTTTCGTATCTTCCGGTAGAGGAATTGCTGAAATCCTCATTGGTATATCCAAGAATTCCAAGAGTTCCGTAAATTGCTTCTTTGAGTGTAACCGCTTTTGTGGGTTTAAACATCCCACCAAGATATCCTCTCATATAGCTTTTTGATACAGCTATTTGTATATAAGAAGCTTTAGAATTGGTGGTTTTTACATCTTTAAACAATTTGCGGGTTGCCGTGTTTTTTGCATCACCGGCATAAGGGGAAGCCTGCACTAACATTTGGGCAAATTCTTCTCTGGTTACTGTCTTTTTCTTTGATATTACGTTACCGTTTTTATCAACGGTAATACCGGCAAGGGCAGTAACCTCGCCTGCATTTTGCTTTACAGCCGCTTTTGCATTAATACCTGAGGACAAAGTTAGTACTAATACTAGGAAGAGACTTGTAAAGATAAGGGGATTGTAACGTTTATGTCTGTTCAATTCTAATTTCCTCCATTTATGTAATTATTTAGGGTTATGTAATGTTACCATTCATACATTAAAAAATAAATGGGTTTTTTATTAACTTTTTCTAAAGATAGATGATAATTTGATTAAAAAATCTCTAAAAGTGTGCTGAAAAAAAATCTTTGAAGGTATTTTGGGCTTGTGCGGAAGGAGTTTTAAAGAGCCAGGAACCTAATGTTTACAGGGCTTATAGAAAACACTGCCGGAGTTATCTAGCGGTAACAACCGGCAGTGAACTTAAGTAAAGAGTTATAAGTATATGTTAAGTTATTAGAACTTTATTAATTTTTCTTAAGTCAGGTTGAAAATCAAAAGACGTTTTTTCAACATCTTGATTTTTTGTGTACAATACAACAGCACTAAAGCACACAGAGGTGAGTTTAATAGGAGGCATTAAAAAGCACATGCTTATACTTTTGGAGGGTAAATAATAACAATAATCCCAGAAGTCCGCAGGATATCACCTCACCGAAACCTACCGTTAACATTAAGAAGGGAATTGTAAAGGGCAGTCCGTAGGCATACCGAAGTATCCAGGGAATGATTAGGATATTGGCTATAATCGGAGGAAGCGGCACCAGATATTTTTGTCTTCGGAGCAGATAGGAAAAGACGGCACCGATTAGAGTCGCCAGGGAGCCGAATATTATATCTATGATATTTGCTCCGCCAAGCAGATTGCCAAGTAGGCAGCCGATGGTTACACCAGGTATGGCAGCGGGTGTGAAATAGGGTAGTATGGTTAAGGCTTCTGCAATTCTAACCTGTATCTCACCGAAACCAATGGGTTTAAAAACCAGAACCAATACCACATAGATTGCTGCAATTATAGCAGCTTGGGTAATTAACCTTGTTTTCATTTTCATTATGAAATTCTCCTTTAGTTTTGTTTTACGTGTGGAAGGTCGCGAACACACGATTTATAAAACAAAAGAGAAGAGTTTTATGTCTCTCTTTTGTTTGCCCATAAAGACCTTGTTTTTAGGGCATTTGTAACTGTTTTAGTATAGCATGAAAATGAGGGTTGTCAAGTGATGACTCAATGTGGTTTTGTAGATTTAAAGCATACAATGAATTAGGGTTACCAAGTTGTGATGCAACAAATTATTTTTCAATACCTCTTGACACATATACTATGTAATGTATAGCATAAGTCTAAATTTCTGAGTATAGGATAATCGTTTTTTCGTGCCAGTTATGAATAAAAAAACAGAGGCGAAGGAAAGACAGAAGTATAACAACTTCTGCAAGAGTGGTCATATTATATTAATAAGATAAGAAGCGATTTGAGGATAAGAATGAATATTCACATAGTCCAATTTGGTGATACAATCTACACCATAGCTGACCGATACGGTGTATCTCCAGAAAGAATAATAGTTGAAAATGATATCATGCATCCGGATAACCTAACAATGGGTGAGGCACTTATAATTATCAGACCAAATCAAACCTATATTGTACAAGAAGGAGATAGCTTAGAAAGTATTGCAATAACGCAAGGAGTGGATGTAATGGAACTTCTCCGGAATAATCCGAATGTATCAAACAGGGAGTTGTATATCGGAGAAGAAGTAGTGTTAAGCTATATTGACAGTCGAACGGTATCAATTAAAACCAATGGATTTGCCTATCCTTTTATTGACAGGGCAACACTTCTAAAAACTTTGCCGTATCTAACCTATCTGACCATTTATTCCTATCAAATTGCACCAGATGGGACCCTGATTGATATGGATGATTCGGAAATTGTTCAAATCGCTAAGGAGTACGGTGTAGCTCCAATTATGTTTATAACTGCGCCCCATGAAGGGGATAACGTAGATATGGATGTGGCGCATATCTTAATTACGAATATAGAAATACAAAATAAATTTTATTCTGATATCCTGACCATTCTCAGGGATAAAGGTTATTATGGCATAAATATTGATACGCCGTATATACAGCCAGAGGATAGGCAGCCTTACGTGGATTTTATAGCAAATATAACCGAGTGTCTAAATGGTGAGGGCTATCCTGTAACTGTTAGTATAGCACCAAGTACTTTTGAAGTGTCAACAGGAATTATATATAATGGAGTAGATTATACAGGTCTAAGCCAGGCAGCAAATGATATATTGTACCGTTTAACGTATGCCTTTCGATACCCTCAGATTCTACCTATAAGTACCCTGCCTTTTGATGCAGTTATGCAGACTGTAGCTAAAGCTATGGAACTGATTCCACCGAATAAATGTATGCTGGATATCTCGGTTATCGGGTATCTATGGGAGTTTCCCTATTTTGCAGCAATCATTTATGTTAACTTCTTAAATTATAATGCAGCAATAGAATTGGCTAATAATACAAGCTCCATCATCCAATTCAATGAACCTTCCCGTTCTTCTTATTTTCAGTATACTGAAAATAAACATGAATATATGGCATGGTTTAAAGACAGCAGAGTTATATATCCCATGTTAGAATATATGCGAGGTTATGGGTTACAGGGGATTTCCATATGGAATATAATGTCCTTTATAACAAGTATATGGCTGATGATACAAACACAATATGAGATAGAAAAAATCGAATTGTCATTGTGAAGTACATTCGTCATGTGTCAAGAGCTCTTTTTACCAAATCTATAATAAAAAAGTAAGTGAAAAGATATGGAATTATTAGTAAATATATGCCATAATATAACATAAAATTCTGCTTTACATGAAGGGAGTACATGAGAGTATGAAATTTCTACTATTATAAGGGGAGGATATGGATGCTTACTATTGCTATTTGTGATAATAACACAAAAGATTCTAAAAAAATAGAAGCAATTGTAAAAGGTTATATGGATACGAAATGTATGTCTTATCGAATGTATTGTTATAATTCAGGGGAAGAATTGCTGGCATTTCGTATAAAATTTGATTTGGTATTTTTGGATATTGCAATGGATGGTATAAATGGGATTCAAGCTGGCAGGAAGCTGCGGGAAATGAATAGAAATGTAAAAATAGTTTATACCACCAGCTATCAACAGTATTGTATACAAGCAGTAAATAAGGTACATGCCTTTGCTTATTTAGAAAAACCGGTTACAAAGGAAAAAGCAGAATATCAGCTGAATGAAATTATACAATACATCAAAGAAGAAAAAGAAAAAATGAAAACAATAAACTTTGAAGTTGTAGAAATTACAGAAGAGGGCAAACTAGAAACTAGAATTAAGAACTTCGAAGTAAACGATATCTACTATTTTGAATATTTAAACCGTAAAATAAAAATTAGATTGGAACAAGAGGAATATTTCTTCGTGTATAGTATGAAAGAATTGGCCCAAAAGATGAAGTTATATGATTTTACCGTCTGTCATCAATGTTATTTGGTAAATCTAAGACATGTCAAAAAAATTAAAGGTTATGAGGTTTTTCTTGACGGTAGTAATGAAGTACTTCCTGTTTCCCAAAAAAAATCAGCTGAATTCCGAAAAAAATTAAACCAGTTCATACATAGCAGTCTATAGGAGAAAAGATGGAGAATCATATTATATTTTTATTTGGTATTATCATATCATGTTTGGTTAATTGTATGATATTATTTCAATTTATAGAAGAAAGAAATGAAAGAATATATGAAAGCCGTTTCTTATATTTTCTGGCTAAAGTGGTACTATGTTTTCTAATCGGGTGCATTACAGCGATGAAGCATCCAATTATTAATATAGCAAGTTGGATACTATTGTTTGGTATTATAAATTTTTTGCTATATGAGAATCCTAACAAAAAAAATATATACCGGGTCTTGGAAGTTCCGGCATTGATTTTTATATTGACCATATGTGAAACGGTTGGCGTTATTATACTGGAATTTATTTTATGGAGATTTGATATACATAATATACAACCCAATATGATTGAAAGTATGGAAATTACTTTTTCTAAATTAGTTGTTTTGATATTTTATTATCTGGTAATTTCAAAGCTTTGGCGGGAAGATTCTGTGGGAAGATTTACAAAAACGGAAATTTGGGTTGAGGTTATCATAATCTTATTCAGTATTGTCAATCTGGCTGTGATTATCTCCGTTATTCGTGAAATAAACAGCCAGACGGAACGTATCCTTTTATTAATTAATATGGGCTTTATCTTATTTGCAGATTTATACTTTCTGTATTTTGCCAGATTTGCAGCAATGTACAACCAACTTAAGGTTAAGCTGAGACTTTTGGAACAGCAGTCCCTGCTGCAGTACGAATATTATGCAGAGCAGGAAGAAAAATATAATGAATCTGTTAAAATTCTTCACGATGTCAATAAACATTTAAAGATGATTGAGAATATGTATCAGGCGAAGGAAGGTAAAATCGCTATCACTTACACACAGGAAATCAGTAATATGCTGTTACCTCTGGCAATGGAAGAATATACAAATAATCCGCTGTTAAATGTTTTATTAAATGATAAAAAGAAAATTGCTAGTTATCGTAATATTGCATTTAATTTACAAATAGGCATGGTTGACCTTAGTTTTATGGAGCCAATGGAAGTTACCACCATATTCGGAAATTTACTGGATAATGCAATAGAAGCATGTGATATGGTTATCATAAACAAATACATTGATATGAAACTGGATGGATATCAAGATTTTATTGTTACTAATATTAGTAACAGTTCCATGCCAATTGAGAAATGGCATCATGGAAAACCAGTATCAAGGAAAGGAAAAGACCACGGAATAGGTCTGCTTAACGTAGAAAATATAGTCAGAAAGTACAATGGAAGTATGGTTTTAGAGGAAGAAAACCAAAAATTCAGTTGTAAAATAATCTTTAATAGATAAAAGGTTTTTAAAATATTATTTATAAGTTAATGCCAAGGTGTAGAATATATAAAGCTCTATGGTTTTTTCGTCATACACTGTCTGAAAGCTGTTAGCGGTACAGTTAACCGGTAATAGTCTTAAGGCAGTAATGCAGGAGAACCATGGGGCTATTTTTATTTTGCTTCATTAAATCAGACCCCCTTCCTAAGTAAATTGTGATCTGTAAGAAGAATGAAAAACTTATATTCTCTGTTAGTTATACATAAAAACTGTAAGTTATACGACTTATATTGAAATTAAGATAAAGAAGTGGCAAAATACGGCTGTAAAATATATGAAATAGCTGGGAAGTATAAATGAATACAGAAAGGGGAGAGGCATGAGAAAAGTGTTTGTGATGTCTATAAGCGCATTTAAGCGGCATCATATCGAAAGTTGAAAGAAAATATTTATAAGAAAGGATTGCCACAATTAGATTCTTTTGACTTATTTTTGGTGGCAGTATCAATTCTGTATACAGAGGTGATACATAATAGGTGTAAATGATGAAAAAAGACTTAGAAAGGTTATCCCTGAAACTGATGTCCAAAGCAATCTTAAAGTCAACCGTAAAGGAAGCGAATACCTGTTGCTTTTTTATTGGCTACCAGCCGGAATTGCCTAAGGCAGTAAAAAAATTGAGGAAATTTTAGCTTCACGGAAAGGGTATTATGAGGTGTATTGGGGAAATGCATAGATACAACTATTAATCCATCAGCTATCAACGCATTTGTTATAGATTCAATAAGTTTTGTTGACAACTGACCCACTATTCAAAGGAAAGGAAGAATGTCATATGAAAAAAGTAGCTTTGGTTAACCCCTTAAGAACAGCAATAGGTTCCTTCAACGGAACGCTTTCATCTTTAAGTGCTCCTGAGCTGGGAGCAACGGTTATGAAAGCGTGTTTGAATCAAAGTAATTTAGAGGGTTCTTTCATTGAAGAGGTGTATATGGGTAATGTTCTGCAGGCAGGTATTGGACAGAATCCTGCCAGACAGGCTGCATTAAAGGCAGGTATACCAATGGAAGTACCAGCATCAACCATTAATACGGTATGTGGTTCAGGTCTTCATGCGGTTGCGCTCGCTTACAACTCCGTTGTAGCGGAACAGAGCAGCCTCGTATTGGCAGGAGGCATGGAGTGTATGTCCAATGCACCTTACCTTTTAAGGAATGCCAGAAACGGCTATCGGCTTGGCAATGGAGAAGTAATTGACAGCCTGGTTAGTGATGGACTCACCTGTCCTATTAATAATTACCATATGGGTATCACCGCAGAAAACGTTGCAGAAAAATATAATATATCAAGACCTGAGCAGGATGCATTTTCATATGAAAGCCATAGGAAAGCAGCAGAAGCAAAAAGTAAGAAACTATTTGAAGGGCAGATTGTTCCCGTAACAATAAAAAAGAAAAAGGAAGAAATTGTTTTCTTTGAGGATGAACACGTAAAAGCAGATACCTCAATAGAAAAACTCTCAGGTTTACGAACGGTATTTAAGACAGATGGAACGGTGACTGCCGGTAATGCATCACCCATAAGTGACGGTGCGGCAGGTATGTTTGTAGTATCAGAGGACAAATACAGGGAGCTTGGTTTAAAACCGTCAGCTTATATATTGGGCTATACCCTTGTTGCGGTTGACCCTGCATACATGGGTATTGGACCGGTCAAGGCGGTTTCTGCACTTCTCAAAAAACAAGGGTTATCGGTTGAGGATATCGACCTGTTTGAATTAAACGAAGCATTCGCAGCGCAAGCTCTGGCAGTATCCAAAGAACTTGGGGTTGATAAAGCGAAAATGAATGTCAACGGAGGAGCAATTGCAATCGGACATCCAGTGGGTGCAAGCGGTGCCAGGATATTGGTTACTCTGGTGCATGAAATGATACGAAGCTCCGCCCGCTATGGAGTGGCATCCCTTTGCATCGGAGGTGGTATGGGAATAGCCATGCTAGTTGAAAATGCAATGATTTAAAAGTAACCGTCCGTATCATGAATGCGCAGTTTATAAAACTCTAAAGGTAATTGAGAAGCCGTCTTTGCATATGACGGTATTGGTAAAACCATTACATTGTTTCGAGATTATCCATTAAGATTTATATAGAAAGGAAGAAGTGTATGAATCAGGATGAAGTTCTATCCCTGCAATCTATGCCGGCAGCCAGTCCCAGTTATGGACGTCCGCCATGCCGTTTTATCAACAGGGAATATTTTACAATCAGCTATAAATCAGATCAGGAAGCCATTAGACAGGCTGTGCCGGAACCCCTAAAGCCCGACGGAAGTAATATTGTTTTATACGAGTGGATTAAGATGCCAGATTCTTCGGGGTTTGGAAGCTATGAGGAAAGCGGAATTGTAATTCCCTGTACTTATGAAGGGGAACCCTGTAATTTTACAGCCCAGATGTATCTGAATAATGGTCCTGCCATTTTGGGAGGTCGTGAAATCTGGGGATTTCCTAAAAAATGGGGAAAACCAAGCCTCAGGGTGGAAGAGACGGAAACATTAACAGGTACCTTATACTACAATAACATATTGGTAGCTTTGGGGACAATGCCTTATAAGTATAACATCCTGGATGAACAGGCTATTGCTAAAACCATATCCAAAACCCAGGTCAATCTAAAGTTAATTCCAGATGTGGAGGGACGGCCTAAAATTGCCCAGCTAGCAGCGTATAATCTGGAGAATGTAATGGTAAAAGGCTCCTGGTCAGGGCCTGCCAGATTAAGCCTGACATCCCATGTTAATGCACCTGTAGCAGATTTGCCGGTAAAAAACTGTGTGGAAGGGAAGCACTTTATTGTGGATTTAACATTACCTTATGCAAGGGTTTTGTATGATTATTTAAAGTAATCCAAAGGAGGCTAAGAAATGATAAATAAATTAATGACAGCCAGAGAAGCAGTTAGAAAGGTAAAGGACGGAGATACACTTATGGTTGGAGGGTTTCTTGCAGGAGGCCATCCCCAAAATCTGGTATCCGCGCTTGTTGATACCAGTTCTGCAGGTAATTTAAGCATTGTCTCCAACGACACAGGGACACAAGAATTATCTATTTATGAGCTAATAAAAAGCGGCAGAGTAAAACAGATATATGCCTCCTATATTGGTTCAAATCCCGAGACAGGACGGCTTCTTATGACGGGTGAAGCATCGGTTCAGCTCTTTCCGCAGGGAACCCTTGCAGAGAAAATTCGAGCAGGCGGAGCTGGTCTTGGAGGTGTATTAACGCCAGTTGGTATCGGAACCGTTGTAGAAGAGGGAAAGAGAAAAATAGATATCGATGGAAGAGAGTATTTGCTAGAAATGCCCTTAAAAGCAAATGTAGCATTTATTAAGGCTCATAAGGCCGATGAAACAGGTAATCTGGTTATAAACGGTTCTGCACGTAACTTTAACATTGTAATGGCAACAGCCGCGGATTACGTAATTGCAGAAGTGGAAAATTACGTTAAGGCAGGAGAAATCGACCCAAATTATGTTAATGTTCCCGGTATATTTGTAGATGCTATTGTAAAGGTGGGATAAATGTATGAATAATAGAGAATTTATTGCAAAAAGGATTGCAAAGGAACTGAAAGACGGTGATGTTGTAAACCTAGGAATCGGAATGCCTACCATGGTTGCAAATTACATACCAGAAGATGTACAAATTATGCTTCAGGCTGAAAACGGTATTCTTGGTGTGGGACCCAAACCGGCTTTAGGAGAAGAAAGACTTGATTGCATTGATGCAGGCGGAAACTACGTTACAACCGTAAAAGGTGCTAGTTTTTTTGACAGCTCCTTCTCCTTTTGTATCATCCGTGGAGGGCATGTGGATATTACTGTATTAGGTGCCTTGGAGGTCGATGAGGAGGGTAATGTGGCAAACTGGATGATTCCAGGTAAAAAGGTTCCGGGTATGGGAGGTGCTATGGACTTAGTTGTGGGAGCAAAAAAAGTCATATTAGCAATGGAACATGTGAACAAAGACGGTTCTCCGAAGATATTAAAAAAATGTAAATTGCCCCTGACAGCCATACATGTGGCTAAGACCATCGTTACAGATATGGCAGTTTTCGATGTGATTTTGGGAGAGGGTCTGGTATTAAAGGAGATTGCCCCAGGTCTGTCCGTAGAAGAAGTACAAAGGGTAACAGAGGCAGAATTTGTTGTTTCACCGGAATTGAAAATCATTGTAGTATAGTATTTGTTATAGTTAAAATGTATTACGGCTTTGCAGGTTTATAATGTCTAGATTTCTAGTAATTTTGCTGGCTTCATTACATAAGATAACGGCTGTTAATTACTGCTAGATGAATTAATACCGTAGATGAAGTTTTTTATGCTTGCACAAAGAAAGAAGATGTAATATCAGAAAGATAAAGATAGATATAGGGTATCTCATAATCCATTTGAGATACCCTAATCTTGTAAGTACGATTACCAGTTTATCACTACAACCGGCTTTATCAAATCTGCTGGCTTATTCTTCATTAATAGAAGTGCTTCTTCAATCTTATCAAAGCCTTCAAAGCGGTGGGTCACTAATTTGCCTGCATCAAGCCGACCGGTTGTGATAAGAGATGCAAGCTTTTCCATTCGCAATCTGCCGCCTGGCATAAGCCCACCAGCTATAACCTTGTGTCCCATACCGCAGCCCCATTCGTTTCGTGGTATCTTTATGTAATCTCCGTCACCCAGATAATTTACATTGCCGATTTTTCCACCTGGTTTTAAAATGGAAATTGCTTGTGCAAAAGTATCAACATCTCCTCCGGCAATGATAACCCGATCAACACCGGTGCCTCCCGTTTTCTTCATAATTTGTTCTACAATATCACCTTCACGATAATTAATTAAATCCGTAGCGCCATATTCTTTGGCGAGCTGTATGCAGTTCGGGCGGGAGCCTACCGCATATATATGAGATGCTCCTCGGAGGGCAGAAGCAGCAACGGACATAAGTCCAACTGGACCAATACCAATGACCGCTACACTATCGCCGAATTGAATATCTGCAAGCTCTGCACCATGGAAGCCTGTCGGTACCATGTCAGAAAGCATACAGGCAGCAACCGGATCCATGCCTTCCGGTAATAAAGCAAGATTACCATCTGCATCATTTACATGGAATAACTCACCGAATACTCCATCTTTAAAATTTGAGAACTTCCATCCTCCAAGCATCCCTCCGGAATGCATCTGATAACCATTCTGAGCTTCAACGGAATTCCAGTCAGGTGTAATTGCAGGGATAATAACCTTATCACCAGGCTTAAAAGACTTTACAAGGGCTCCCACCTCAACCACCTCGGCAACAGCTTCGTGGCCTAATATCATATCATGACGTTCACCGATAGCACCTTCCCAAACGGTATGAATATCAGAGGTACAGGGGGCAAGAACGATAGGGCGGCAGATTGCGTTAAGGGGACCACAAACCGGTGTTTCCTTTTCAATCCAACCTGTTTTACCAATAGCTAACATGGCATAACCTTTCATAGATACAACTCCTTTTCCATTTTAATAGAATGTTTGTTATATAATTAACAATCTTGCAACTATTATACATCATTATCTTTTTAAAATCAATTCATAAAACATATTTAATTATAATTATGTTTTATAGATAAATAATAAAATTTCGTTTGATATGAAAACAATGATAATGATGTTTTCATTGTTTTTGGATTTATTTTTACATGGTTTTTAGGAGCGGAAGCGTATCGTTATTTTAACAGTAAATATAACAAGCTTTTTAAAATTCAAAAGCCAGCATTTGCTGGCCTCCTTTGGTGGTTTCATAATTCTTTTATCCGGCATTTGCTGTACTATTTGCAGCGTCCGTTCATGGAAATAATCAGTTCATACTGATTTCCAATGATACTGACATCATCAACACAGATTGGTTTCTTGTCTTTATAGCAAATACGGCGTATGCATAAAAGTGCCGTGCCAGGCTGTACAGAAAGCATTTCGGATTCAGCAAAATCCGCTGATTTTGCATATATTTTATCAGAAGCGGAATGAATCTCAAGCTGATATTGTTCCTCTAAAAACTGATATAAGCCGGAGAATTTATTCGTAAACTTTTCTATATCCGGAACTAGTTGGGCAGATATATAATTTTTCATAATGGCAACAGGTTTACCATCTGCAAGCTGAATCCTTTGTATACGTACAATCATATCTTCATGCTTTATTCCAAGTTCATTACTAAGTTCTTCGCTTGCAGGAATACTATCTATATACATACTTTTGGTTCGAACATCAAAGCCGCGCCGTCTTAAGGATTCCGTAACAGAAGTTACTTTGTTCATATCCTGTTTTGTTCTATAATCCAGAACCATTGTTCCTCTTCCCTGCTTAATCTCAACTAAGCCTTCTTCTTTAAGCAGTTCCATGGCTTTTCTTACAGTTGTACGGCTTACCTTAAAAAGCTTTTCAAGTTCAGGTTCAGTAGGTAAAAATGCAGAGACAGGATATTTCCCTTCCTGAATTGCCTTTTTTAAAGAATTGTGTACGAGTTTGTAAGCTGGAGTCTTACTCATATTGAAATAGTTAAGAAACCCGAAGATGATTGTGTTTCTTAACTTCTCCCTTCTCATTTGGTAGTTTATAATTAATTATAATTTATAAAAATCATAATTAATTATAGCATATATTTATTATTATCTAAAGCATTCTTAGATAATAATCAGGACAAATGCATGAATGAACATTTGTAATCAATAAATGGATTGACGGTATATTCTATCACTCATCAATTTCAAAGAAAGGACTCATATGTCACTAAGAACAAGAAATAGTGCAATGGTAAGTCATACAGTCATTGTATTCATAAGATATATCATTTTGGAACTTTTAATGATAGAATTATTTAAAGAAAATCGTACAACCCCAAGCCACAACCCCACTGCAATACAATATCTGTACATAAAATGTAAGGCGGAAAAAACATAACTAAAGTAGAATGTAATGGAAAGGAAGATGAGGATGAATGCATTAAATCAAACACAGCAAGTGATTGAATTACTTGAAAAGGATTTATTTCATATCGAATATGAAAAAGTATCCAAGTTGACAGGAATACCATTGGGAGTGTATCAGCGTATCTTTGGTTATATTTGTGAAATTTCCATTTCAGAATATGTACGAAGAAGAAAGTTGACAGTCTCAGCCGAAATGCTTCTTGCAGGAAGTGCTAATGTAACAGAAATCGCTTTTACCTGCGGTTATGAGAGCAGTACATCTTATACCAGAGCATTTAAAGAACAGTTCCATGTACCTCCGATTCACTTAACTGCCAAAATATTAAAAGAAAATGGATTCAAACCTCTAATCCTTACTGACAATGACACTTATTATGTTTTGAAAGGAAAACGGATTATGGCAGAATTGGTAAAGATTGCGTATGAGAACACAGAAGATATGCTTCTCATCGGAGTAAGTAACAAAGAATACGGCGTAAAGGGCAGAGAACTTTGGGATGTATATTTTGGTCAGCACTTTGATGACAAGCTGACCAGACTGAAAGAGTATCAGGTTGGTATGGAAGATTGTATTGGTTTGGGGTACTCCGCTGATTTTCCATCCAATAAGGAGCTTGGAGAAACTTATATAGTTGGAAAGTTTTTTAAGGCTGATACACCAGTTCCGGAAGGAATGACCGGAAGAATCATTCGGGGAGGAACCATTGTAAAGGCGCAGATTGGTGCTGAGAACTTTGAAGATATACTTAATAATGCATATCTTCTTATCGCAGATATGGTACCAAAGAATGGTTATGCACTTGATTATGAAGATTTTTACTGGATTGAGTTTTATACCGTCAGCAGATATTGTACGGCGGTTGAGAATGGAGCCAAGCAGATTATTTGTGACTGGATTATGCCTTGTAAAAAACAAGAAGTATAGACTGGAACAATGGCAGCTGTCAGAATCCCAAACGGATTAATACAGCTGTCATTGTTTTATTAAAAAGTAATTTATGTAAGGTCTTAAACAGTGAATTAAAGTACTGTACGTATGTTTATTCTAAATAAATTCTGGTGAATTGACACTGTTCTGCACTACTTGATACTGTTTCATCATACCAGTAGTATTCTTCTGCATACCCTGAATTGTCTATCCATAGAATGGAGCCGTTATCATACAGCGGTTGCGTATAACAGGAAAAATAAGTGTCATATTCTTTTTTGGTAAGTACGCTTCCGTTGGAATCAATTAGTATAAGTCCTGTGCTGTAGGCATCTTCTTTTTGTATCTGGTAAATAAGTGCAAACTTATCGGCAGTGATTTTCACCATACGCAGAGTATTGGCACTGATTTTCCCGCCTTCTTTATAGTCAGTAAGCCAGATTAACTTTGAAGAATTCCCGTCTTTTGTTACAAGAGAAACATATACATTTTGAACTTTATAAGGAGTGATATTATTATCCGTAATGGTATCATGAGGAATGGATACACCTGCAACCAGATTATGATAGGTACCGATTTCAAAGCCATTCACCTTTGTCCCGGTTTCATTATCTCCCGTACTTCCCTTAATAGTCATTAAATCAAGTTCGTTGGTGGCAGGTCGGTTCCTATAATTGTCGCTCCAGCCATTTACGGAAAAGTTATAATGTGTCTGCATAACAACAGAGCGAGGATATGCATCTCCGTGATCTACATACACCAGATTTCCGCTATCCATCTTTACAAACTGATTAAAGGAGTGGCTGACATGATTATAGGGAAATAAAGCACCTACGTAAAATTGTGTCATGCTGGTAGAATCTATGATAAAGGTAATATTTGACTGGTGATTCAACCCGTCATCGGAGGTATACCTTTCCCGGTCAGCATGTACAATTAAGACGGTTCCATCCATTGTCATTCTGGCGAAGCCTACATCATAAGGGATTACGGTATTGCTTTCTTTTCCGGTGATGTTGCATCTTCCAAGCTCCTTAAAATCTTTATCCATTTTTATAATTGAATACACAATTTTTGAATTGTTTTGTTCTTTATTCTTTTGACCTACGGCGGCATAATAATTGCCGTCTTCGCCCTGATGAAGACCACCCCATTCTGTATAAGGCAAGGCGATTGTCTTCTTGCTGATATAGTTTAGGTTCTTATCATATAGATTCAGTTCCAGCTTTTGACTGGTTTCATCAGCAACCCGGGTGAATACGCCGATTTGGTCATTTGAAAGCTTAAATACAAAGGTTTTGTCAGAACCGCCGTATCGTCCCCAAGAACCATAGTTACCCACTCCAATCGGTTGGTAAAACTTATCTGCGTACAGTGTTTCCATCTGTAATGCTTTAGAATCACTGGTTACTGTAAGCTTACAGGATTTTGATTTACCGTTTGGTGCAGTTACAGTTACAGTAGTACTTCCGCTTTTTATGGCAGATATCTGACCTCGCGCATCAATCGATGCGATTGCTTTATCTTCCACGGAATACTTAAAGGTGGTTTCTTTATCATACCAGTAATCTTCCGTTTCATCCATAGCACCTTTTATAATGATATGTCCGCCGGGAAAGGTTGATAAGGAAGTAATCTTACTGGAATTGCTTTCAATGTGAAAGCTCCCTAATGCTTCTTTAACGGTGACTTCCAGCCTGTATTCCTTCTTGGTATCCTTTTGATAGGCTACTATGGTTGCTGTTCCTTCCTCAACGGCCTTAAATTTATTCTTAGAAACTTGTTTGACTACCGTATCCCAAGTGTTTTCTACACTCCAGGATAAGGATTGATAGGTGGCATTAGCCGGGGTAATATTGGCTGTTACTGTAAAAGTATCGCCTACTTCGAGTAGATTTGCATCAGGTACCAGTTTGACCTTCTTTGCAGGTTGGTATACAGTAACCTTGCAGGTAGCAGAAGTCTTGCCACTGGTTACTTTAATATTCACAGTACCGGTGCTTTTTGCAGTAACCAGCCCGTTCTTTACGGTAGCAATCTTTTTATTTTCTGTACTCCATTTTACAGGGGAATCAGTAAAGGAAGCTTTCAATTGAAGAGTTCCCCCTAACTTTAACATTACATCGGTCTTATTAAGGGTGATTCCCTTAACAGATGCTTGTGCAGATAATAGGGGTGTAAGTACCATTGTAAAAACAAGTAAAACCAGTAATAACTTTTGTACTTTCTTGAATGTGTGTTGTTTGTCCATTCTCTTATCTCCTTGTACTATTTATACGCTTGCATTGCTGCTACCATTTATTTTAAATCAATTCGCCGCTAATTACCATTACTTTTATAGCTTTTTACTAAATATTTCATAGTATGAATTGGATACTTTACATAATAATTATGCTTGAAAGCTGAGAAAAGAGGGTTTTAAATAAATTTGTAAATATTTGTTGACATCTATGAATATCTGTGATATTATACTATAGTAATCATATTAAATTTTGAGTTGGCCGATATTACAAGTCATTATCTAAATGAGTTGTATGCACGCCAGCTTTTTTATTTTGAATGATACAAATATTAAAATGGAGGTACTATTATGAACAATGGTATAGTAAAATGGTTTAATTCACAAAAAGGATTCGGATTTATCTCTAATGATAATGGCGGAGAAGATGTATTCGTACATTTTTCTGCTATCGAATCAAATGGTTTTAAAAGCCTTGAAGAAGGTCAGAGAGTAACTTTTGACATTGAGAAAGATTCTAAAACCAATAAGATTAAAGCTGCTAACGTAAGAGTAGCCTAAATCGGTAGTAAAACAAATTAATAGATGTACTAATTATTTTATCCATTCGAATATTTGTATCATTTTATAATTAGGGTTTTGCAGGGCAGAGTATTATCTGCCCTGATTTTTTTTGCCTGTTTGTGACTGAATTCATTTCCGGAACTAGAGGGCTGTTCAAGTCCCATTGATAAACTACCCGACTCATAACTAGCATAAATATTCAACCAGATTACTTTCTAAAATCGGTCGGGTTCATTCCAACCAGCTTTAAGAAATTTCGTCGGAATGATCTGGAATTGGTAAATCCGGTTTTTTCAGCAATTTCGTCAATGGTAGAAGTAGTCTCCTGGAGTAATTTTTTTGCATGGGTAATGCGAATTAAGTTAATATATACTAACAGTCCTTCGGAGGTCGCATCTTTAAAAAGGCGTGACATGTATTTCGGATTCAATCCAATGGCTTCAGAGATAGAGGAGATATTCATGTTAGGGTCGCTGTAGTGTTCCTCGACATAAGCTTTAATCTTTGCTATAAAGCCATAGTCTTCTGAAAGAGTATTCTCTGCATCCGTTGTATCATCCAGTTCTGCACAAAGCAGTTTTAGTACTAAGGTAAACTCTTTGTGAGCCTGACTCATGGACGTACTGTGGGCAAGGTGCTGTAAGTGTGTTTCTAAATGCCCGGAAGGTGTCTTTTTGGTACTTCCGTCTTCCGTATAGGAGTAATAATTACCGGTATTTTTAAAGGTCAATAATAGTTCACTGGTAATAGATAATATATAATATTTCAGCATTAAGAATGGTTCATTGGTGGATTCGAGTTCCTCAAACAGACGCTGTATATGAGCGGTTGTTTTGTCTATATCTTTTTTTGTGAGAGAGATGATTAAGTCTTTCCTGTGATTTTGCAGCCTTTCAGCGAAAGAAAAATCCATAGTTTCTAGAGTCTGTGTAAATATAACCCCGTATTGCTCCACTACATAACGGTATTCAAAGGCATCTAAGATTTCATTATAATAATCGGAAGCATTCTCAAAATTCTCAAATAAGTTTCCGACTGTAATGGATAAATTAATCTGAAACTTATCACGGAAGAATTCGTAAACCTGCTGGAACTTAGAGATGCAGTCTGTTTCCCATGAGAGGATGGAGTCCTCTTTATTCTCAAAGGAAAAGATATAAACAAAGAAAATCTCATCTGTAACTTTCTCAAAGGTATACGTCCTGCCAAAGATTTCATTCATAACATTATCCACGGAAAATTCCAGCAGGTCAAAATGCATTGCCGATATTTCTTTATCATTTTGATTCAGATGAAAGGAGGCAAAGGAGAAGAGTTTATTATCCTGCTCCCATTCTAAGTATTCACTGACGTCGGAATCACTTAAGTGAAACCTGCGTCCCTTTAATCTGGAGAGTAGGAATATTTCTTTTGCATAATTTTTTTGAGACTGTATCTTTGTCTTCATGGTTCTGTTTTCTTCGTATAATGTATTGTAATACTTCTCAATCAGCTCAAATTCATTATGATTTGGCTTCTTTAAATCAGAGGGGACAATTTCCACTAATTTGCCGATAGGTCTGTAATTACGGATTTGTAAGTATATAATAGAACTTATTCCAAGTAACAAGGTCACCAATATTGTTAATATGGAGGCATTCCTAAGGTGAATGGTTTCCTTTAAAAATAAAGAGTTTGGTGTATAAATAGCATAATACCAGTCCGTAACGGATGATTGTTCATAAGAACATACATAATCTGCACCGTCTATTCGTACAAGAGTGTACCCGCTATTGGTATCTGGGGGTATAAAGCCGTCTTCTGGAATATCATAAATCTTAAGGTCTTTACCATAACTTGTTAACACTTCACCGTCCTTGCTTAACAGACGGATGGTACTGCCCTCATTGTCCTTTAGCAATTCGTTTAAAAAAGTACATGGAACAGAGGTAAAAACATTAAATTGATTTTTCGCTTGATAAATAAATGGACTTGATATTGAAAATACAATAGAATCAATTCCATAATTCGTATAACTATATTGTGAGTCGATAAAAAAACTGTTTTTAACCTGTTCTTTTAAAAGTTCTTTCCATGTATCATAGGTTATATTACGACTGGATTTGGTCGTAGTAGCAATGGTATTATATAAAAAGAAAGAGTTATTAGCCGTTTCAGGAGTTACAATAAAATCCCGGTTTGGAAAATAAATAAAGATATCAATATTTCTATTTAACTGCTTGTAATTTTTTAAGAATTGCTGGCAATCCTGCATTCTGTTTAAAAATTCATTTTCATTCCGAGCATTTAGGACTCTGTTGGAGAACGTGGTATTCATAATAATATTTTGAGAAACATCCAAGATAGATTGCAGCTGAATATCAATACTGTTTCTTAAGCCAGCCAATGTAACCCGATTGGCTTCATCAATTTTTTTTGTTAGCAGCTCCTTTGTATAAAAGAAGTTAGCAATAATACAAGCCATTGGCAGTAATAAAATAAAACAACCTGAAAGGATCCATTTTACCAGAACCTTATTACCGGTATGGAACCGTTGCTTTTTAAACCCATTTTCACTTTGCATAGTCGTCACCTTCCAAATCCTTTCCCCAGTGGAATTATAGCATTATACACTTTAAAAGGGCAAGGACAAAAAGGTAGAATAGAGGACAAAAGGGGCAAAAATGCAAGGTTGTCCCCCATTCTGCCCTTTTGTCACTGGTAAGAAGGAAGAATTTAAAGTATCCTTAGGGTGTCAATCTTGTTACGGGTTTCCTCCTGTTACGAGGTAGAGAAGGTGAAGACAACAAAATATAGGAGGTAATTATGAGAAAAAGTAATTTCTTAAAAAGAGGTGCTGCTTTATTATTAGCAGGTATCCTTGCCACTTCTTTCGTGGGATGTGGAGCAAAAAAGGAGACACCAGAAGACAAAACGAACACCACTACAGAAGAGGAAAGTGCAGTAACGCTTACCTTTGGTATGACAACAGCAAGTGCCTGGAAAGAACGTTATGAATCCTTTACAGACCTTCCTCTTGGTAAAGAGCTGCAAAAGCAAACCGGTGTTAACTTAGAAATGACCCACGTAGAAGACAAAACGGCTATGAATTTATTATTAGCAACGGGAGAATATCCTGACATCATCAGTTACAACTGGCAGCTTAACTATACCGGCGGTGAAGGAAAAGCCATTGAAGATGGCGTTATCTATGGTATGAGTGAAGAATTTGTAAAAGAAAATGCTCCGGACTATTGGAGAGTACTTAATGAAAACCCTGAATTATTAAAGCAGGTTAAAACGCCAAGCGGAGATATCTTTGGATTTGCATTTATCTTAGGAGATGAAATCTTAAAAGGTGGTTACGGTTTGATTATTCGTGATGACTGGTGTGAGGAATTAGGCATTGAGCTGCCTGAGACCGCAGATGAATACTATGAAATGTTAAAAGCTTTTAAAGAGAAAAAAGGTGTAGAAATTCCTCTTAGTGTCAGCAGTGCCAATTTAGGAACTATGTTAGACAGAGGTATTATCACTTCTCCTTTTAATTTGGTAACAAGAGAGCTTTACTTAATGGATGGAAAAGTACAAGCAGGATTTTATCAACAGGAATATAAAGATGCATTAGCATGGTTAAATAAGCTTTATACGGAAGGATTGCTAGATCCGAACTTTATTACAATAGATGAACCAACAGTAACCTCCAATATGCTGACTGGTAAGGCAGGAGCATCTGTGGGTTCTGTAGGAAGTGTTTTAGGTAACTGGTTAAGTACGAATAAGGACGTAGCAGATTATAGCCTTGCTGGTTTAAAAAACTTAGTAGCACAAAAAGGTGACAGAGCAATGTATGGTCACTACAATACAGACGTTGTAGGCGGAACTACAGTTATAACAACCGAATGTGAAGACAAGGAAGCAGCAGCAAAATTCTTGAATTATGGTTATTCAGAAGAAGGTCATATGCTTTATAACTTTGGTATTGAAGGTGTAAGCTACGAAATGATTGACGGTAAACCAATCTATACAGATTTAGTAATGAATAACCCAGACGGCTTAACTTCTCAGCAGGCACTTTCAGAATATCAGCTTGCTTATGGAAACGGACCATTTGTACAGGATAAGGATTACTTATTACAATACTATAGTACACAAGAACAAATTGATGCATTAAATAGATTAACAGATAATGATGCAAAAAATTATAAACTACCTAGAATTACAATTTCTTCTGATTTAGTAAGCGAATACAGCAGTTTAACAAGTGATATTAAAACATACCAGGATGAAATGACTATGAAGTTTATTACAGGTGTGGAATCTCTTAATAACTATGACAAATACCTTGAAACCTTAAAAAACATGGGTGTTGAAAGATTAATTGAAATTGTACAAGGAGCAGTAGACGAATACAATTCCAGATAGTAGTTACAATCCATTCTCTATGCCGAAAACCGGCAGGTTAGGCATAGAGAATTTTTAAAGTAAATTGGGGAGCATCACAAGCAAGCTAGTGGTATGCATGGGTGTAGTTTGAAAAAACATTTCAACCTTTTATTCAAACAGTAAGAAACATAATAATCAACATATTGAAAACGTGGGAAAGCAGCTGAACTTGGCTTTTTACACAGATTGGAGTTCTATGAAGAAATCAAAAAAGGCAGCCGGATGCAATGTATCATTTGGTATACGTCTTAAAAAAGATTTAAAAAAGAATTATGCAGCATATCTGATTTTTCTTCCGGTTTTGATTTACTATATAATCTTTGCCTATAAACCAATGTACGGCTTGATTATTGCTTTTAAGAATTATACCCCGGCAAAAGGAATTATGGAGAGTGCGTGGGCTGATAATTACGGGTTGGGACATTTTATTAAGTTTTTTAATTCCTATTATTTTTTAAGATTATTAAAAAATACTCTAACCATCAGCTTATCCACCTTGTTAGTTACTTTTCCGGCTCCCATTATTCTAGCTCTGTTACTGAACGAAGTGCGGGCTAAAAAGTTCAAAAAAACGGTACAGACCCTTTCTTATATGCCTCACTTTATCTCGACCGTGGTTATCTGTAGTATGATTCATCTGTTCGTAGGAGGTAATGGATTTATTACCAATGCGTTATCTGCTTTGGGACTTGCTGAGGGAGGTATCTCCTTATTATCTCATGAAAAAATGTTCGTTCCTACTTATGTAATCTCTGAACTTTGGCAAACCATCGGATGGAGTGCAATTATATATATATCAGCCTTAGCCGGCATCGATCAGGAATTATATGAAGCAGCACGTATTGACGGGGCGAACCGTTGGAAACAAACGTTACACATAACCATTCCTAGTATTATGGTAACTATTATTATGATGTTCATCTTAAAAATAGGTACTGTAATGAGCCTTGGACATGAAAAAATCATTCTTTTGTATAATCCCGGTATCTATAATACGGCAGATGTTATATCATCTTATGTCTATAGAAAAGGTCTGCTGGAATCAAACTGGAGCTTTAGTACAGCAGTGGGCTTCTTTAACTCTGTTATCAATCTAACTCTTGTTATTGTATCCAATAAGATATGTAAGAAGAAAACAGATATGGGATTATGGTAAGGCGAAGGAGGAATAGTACATGAAAGATAAGAGTATAGCTTATAAAATCTTTACAGTATGTAACACCATTGTATTAACATTAATTGCACTGGCATGCCTTTATCCGTTTTTCTATGTTGTTGTTGCATCAATTAGCGATCCGAATGAATTAATCAAACATAACGGATTATTATTTAGACCTTTAAATGATATTACATTTGCCGGTTACAAAATGGTTTTTAATAATAAGCTGGTTTTGTCCGGATATAAAAATACAATGATTATTTTAGTAGTGGGCTTAGTATTTAACTTGATTCTAACCACTATGGGAGCTTATGTTCTTTCGTTAAAGGAACTGATGCTTCGTAAACCGTTAACCATTCTGGTTATTATAACGATGTATTTCAGCGGCGGTATGGTTCCTGCTTATTTGAACATCCGAAGTCTTGGGTTAATGGACAGCCTATGGTCATTAATTATACCAGGAGCAATCTCTACCAGTAATTTGATTATCATGCGAAGTGCCTTTATGTCAGTTCCTGAATCTCTGTCAGAAGCGGCCAAGATGGATGGAGCTTCTCATGGAAAAATACTTATTAAAGTTATGCTTCCTTTAGTAAAAGCTACACTGGCTGTTATGGTACTGTACTATGGTGTTTCCCATTGGAATGCCTGGTTTAACTCATCCATTTACTTACGTACTAGTTCCAAATATCCATTACAGCTTGTATTGCGTAATATCCTGATAGAGAGCCAGACTACAGATATGATGTCGGATATAGGTGCGGCAGAGTCACCTCAGGTATTGCAGTTACTTAAGTATTCATTAATTGTAGTAAGCAGTTTGCCGATTATGGCGATTTACCCATTCCTTCAAAAATTCTTTCAGAAGGGCGTAATGATGGGGGCAGTGAAAGGTTAAGAAGATGGCGATTCAAAGATATGAACTTATAAGCAGACACAATCCGATACTAAATAAAATCGATACCCAGTCTCCGCTCACAGTAGGAAACGGTGAATTGGGCTTTACAGCAGATATAACAGGTATGCAGACACTATATGATACCTATAGGGAACTTCCCCTATGTACCATGTCTCAATGGGGATGGCATACAAAGCCGGTATCAAAAGACCGTTATGCATATACCCTTGATGATTTGGTTATGACAGAATACGATTGCCTAGGGGAAAAAGTGTATTATCCGAAAAAGAGAATGCCGGGCAATGAAGAAGTATATGATTGGCTTCGTTTTAATCCACATCGTTTAAATTTGGCTCGTATCGGTTTATTATATGAAGGAAAAGAGATTAAAGAGACGAGTATCGGAGGAATTCGTCAGGAATTGCAGTTGTATAGCGGTATATTAGATAGCCGTTTTACTCTTTCAGGCATTTCCTGTCAGGTACGAACTGTCTGTGATGCGGTGAAAGACAGCCTTGCATTTGAGGTAGGAGGAGCTGCTTTATCACAAGGGAACATAAGTATACAGCTTAAGTTTCCATATGGTTCACCCAATATTACTGCCTCAGATTGGGAGGAAAAACAGGCTCACCACATAGAAACTGTTCTAAAAGATACAAATAGATTACAAGTAAAACATGTATTAGATAAGGACGAATATTACGTTGCGGTTGCTGTAACCGGTAATGCGAAGATAGAAATAAAAGACTGGGAAGTAGTGATTACGCCCGGTAATTCGAAAGAACAAGCCTTCTCCTTTGCCGTATCCTTCGGACAAAAAGTTATAACGAATTATCCAAAACCGGCAGATATCTTTGCAGGCAGTACAAACTGGTGGAAGGAGTACTGGGAGGAAGGCGGAATTGTTCAGCTGAATAAGAGCCGTGATAAAAGAGCGGTAGAGCTTGAAAGGAGAATTATTCTATCAAAATACTTAATGGCTGTAAATTCTGCCGGTTCCAGACCACCTCAGGAAACAGGGCTTACCTGTAACAGCTGGTATGGAAAGATGCATCTGGAAATGTATCTGTGGCATTGTGCATGGCTTCCGTTATGGAACCATACCAAGCTTCTGGAACGCAGTTTAGATTGGTATCTTGACCATCTAAAAGAGGCAAGAGAGAACGCAGCAAGAAACGGCTATAAAGGAGCACGTTGGCCTAAGATGATAGCATCCGAAGGAATTGACTGCCCATCCGGTATTGCACCTCTGTTAGTCTGGCAGCAGCCTCATATTATCTATATGTTAGAGCTTGCATATCAAAATAAGGTATCCGAAGACTTCTTAAAGAAGTACTGGATACTCATTGAGGAAACAGCGGAATTCATGGTGGATTTTGTAAGCTATAATGAGACTAGTGGATATTACGATATTCCGTCACCGGTTATACCGGTACAAGAGTGTCATAAGCCGGAAGAGACAAAAAATCCTGCTTTTGAATTAGAATACTGGCATGTCACCTTAAAGATTGCAATTGACTGGGCAGAGCGGTTAGGGATACCAGTAAATGAAAGATGGAGAGAAGTAGGAGAGAATATGGCTCCCATGCCGGTAAAAGACGGACTTTATCTGGCACATGAGTTATGCCCGGATACCTTCTCACGCTTTAACATTGACCACCCATTAATGACCGGTTCATACGGACTGATAAAGGGCAGAGTGGATTCAGAGATTATGCGAACTACCCTGCATAAGATACTAGAGTGCTGGGAGTACAAGAGCTTGTGGGGGTGGGATTTTGCCATGATGGCAATGACAGCCGTTCGCTTAGGTGACCCGGAAACAGTGATTGATATTCTCTTAAAGGATACCTTAAAAAATCGCTATGTAGCCAGCGGAAACAACTGGCAGGAGTCCAGAGAGGACTTGCCTTTATATCTGCCCGGTAACGGAGCACTTTTACTGGCAGTGCCGATTATGACGGCAGGCTACAAAGGATGTACCACAGAAACACCCGGATTTCCAAAGAATGGAGAATGGGAAGTGGAATACGAAGGCATAGAGCCATTTTTTGAATAGGAAGGTTAGTAAACGAATATGAAGATGACGGCATTAGAATACGGAAAATGTGCTTGTGACACGTTAATGAAAAAATTTGAAGCACCTGTGCTTCCTCCGGTAGGAAGATTCCATTACCACCAAGGTGTGTTTTTATCCGGTATGCAAAAGATTTATGAGATTTGCAAGGATGAAAAGTACTTAACTTATTGTAAGGATTGGGTAGATTCCATTATTAATGAAGAGGGAGAAATAAACACCTTTGATCAAGGTCAATTAGATGATATCCAACCGGGTGTATTATTGTTCTTGTTATATGAAAAATACGGTGAAGAACGATATAAAAAGGCTCTTGATACGCTACTTCCTCTTATCCTTAATTTTCCAAAAAATGTTGAGGGAGGGCTTTGGCACAAGGAACAGAATAAAGAGCAGATGTGGCTGGACGGTCTTTATATGGCAGGGCCAATCAGTGCCCAGTACGGAGCCACATTCGGACACAAAGAATATTATGACTTATGTATATTCCAAGCACTTTTAATGGAGAAGAAAACAAAGGATACAAAGACGGGACTTTGGTATCATGCCTGGGACAGCATAAAGGAAAGACCATGGGCAGATCCTGAAACAGGACGCTCCTCCGAATTCTGGGGTCGTTCCATCGGATGGGTTCCTGTTGCACTGCTGGAGGAACTGGAACATATTCCAGCAGATTATAAAGACAGTAAGGAGCTGGTACGTATGACCTTAGAATTATTAGAAGCGGTTGTGAAGTATCAGGACAAGGAAAGTGGTCTGTGGTATCAGGTGGTTGACAAGGGCGGAATGGAAGGCAACTGGCTGGAATCTTCTTGTACCTGTCTCTTTGTAGCAGCCATTTGTAAGGCAGTTCGTATGGGATTGCTTGATAAGAATTACTTAACCTATGCTAAAAAAGGGTATGAAGGTGTTATTAACCGGATTCGATTTGATGAACAAGGCATTATTATTGACAATATATGCGTTGGAACTGGAGTTGGGGATTACAAACATTACTGTGACCGTCCAACCAGTGAAAATGATTTACATGGAGCCGGAGCATTTATTATTATGTGTGCGGAAGTAAGCGGGATAATTGACTAATACTGACGTAGTTACATGCCGGAACTTAGGTCTGCATGGTTAGTCTACGTGCCAATCGGACAGCACAAGCGGATTGCGATTGATAGATAATTCGTGTGATGGTGATAAGTAGGAATCAGCATTGATACGATTTATTTATAGAGAATTGGAATAGAAAAGGGAAGCAGGTTGAGAGAAGATGTTCTCTCAACCTGTAAAACGTATTTTTACCGGAATAAGGGTCTAGAGATATAAAAGTAATTGAGAAACGCTTCCATCGTAAATTAGTCGTTTTGCAATCACCGAAAGTAACCTATTACAGAGAGGAGAAGTGTGAAGAAAAACGTCTTCACGCTAGGAGAAGAAATTATGGACAAAAAAGAGTTGCAGAACATAGCCCAGGTCTTACTGGCATATGAAGAGTCAAAAGATACAAGTAAATGCAAAACCATAAAGGACCGGGAAGCCGAACTTTTAAAGTATCCTGTAACGCATGACAGTGAGGCTTTACTGGCACAGCCCTATCATATAATGATGGATACAGAATACAGAAGAAAAGCAGGTTATTTTAAAATCGTACAACTATTTAAAAAGTCCGGTTGTCTTCCGGACGGTCATACACTACTTACCTTAGCACTTACCATAGAAGAAATGTCAAGGATGATTTATGAATCCTTTTGGGAACTGAAGGACTTATTCAGAAGCCTTTTGAAAGAATATGAAAAGAATCAAAAAGAGCCGGATATTCTGGGTGCTTTAGCGATACTGAAAGCTTGCAGGCTCTCCCTTGTGCTCCCTGAGCATTATATGGCTATAGGACTTAGATACATGGGAGATGAGGAGGAAACATTCGGTTTCACGCCATCTCTTACAAAGGGCTTAAGAAAAGCCTGCAAGAAGGAATATAATACCTTATGTGAATTATGGGGAGGATTGCTATGAACCTTAAAATACTAAATTTATTAGCAAGAAGTATAACCGTAGAACTAGAGGGAGACACCCCTTATGAGAGGGAGCAGTATGAAGTCTGGATAAATGGAACCTGTGTTAAGACAGATACTAAAATGGTTTTACTTCTACGAGACTTAAAGCCTGCCACAAAGTATGAATTAGCCTTAAAACAGGATGGTCAGTCGATTGCAGAAACTACATTTGTAACAGAGGAGGAGTCTTATACCTTAAATGTAAGACAATTTCGAGCAAAAGGAGACGGAATCACGGATGATACCCAGGCCTTACAGGCTGCAATCCTATGTTGTCCTCCTAAGGGACGTGTTTTTATACCGAAAGGAACTTATAAATTCAGGAATTTATTCTTAAAAAGCAATATCGTTCTGGAACTTGGTAAGGGGGCAGTTCTTTCAGCATATTCCGAACGTGATAAATTCCCTGTCCTGCCCGGAACCATTGAAAGCTATGATGGAGAGTCAGAATACAATCTGGGAAGCTGGGAAGGGAATCCCTTAGATTCCATGGCAAGTATTCTAACCGGAATTGATTTGGAACATGTGGTGATATGCGGGGAAGGAACGATAGACGGAGGCGGTAACTTTGATGTGTGGTGGGTAGCCGGAGTGAATCAGAATCCGCCTTACCGCCCGAGAATGATGTTTTTCAACCGCTGCAAGGATATTATTATAGAAGGTATTACGATTCAGAATTCCCCTTCCTGGAACCTTCATCCATACTTTTCCGAAGACATTAAGATATATGGAATTACCTTGTTGAGTCCGGATTCTTCCCACAATACCGATGGAATCGATCCGGAATCCTGTACCAATGTAGATATTGCAGGTGTTCATTTCAGTGTAGGAGACGATTGCATTGCTATTAAATCCGGAAAGATATATATGGGAAGAAAACACAAGAAACCATGCCGTAATATAAACATTCGTCATTGTTTCATGGAAAGAGGTCATGGAGCAGTTACAATCGGCAGTGAGATTGCTGGGGGCGTAAAAGACGTTTTAGTAAGCTGTTGTAAGTTCTACCATACAGACAGAGGATTACGAATTAAGACAAGAAGGGGAAGAGGAAAAGATTCCATTATAGATGGTATTGTTTTTGACCGTATTGTCATGGACGAAGTAAAATCTCCCTTTGTTGTAAACTGCTTCTATTTCTGTGATCCCGATGGTAGGACAGAGTATGTAGGAACCCAGGAAAAACTACCGGTTGATGAAAGAACACCGAGTGTGAAATCGCTTCATTTTAAGAACATTGTCTGCAAAAATGCGCACCATACCGGAGTATGTATCTATGGCTTGCCGGAACAAAAGATAGAATCCATAGTAATGGAGAATATTGATATATCCTATTCATCTGAGGCAACGAAAGGAATTGCAGCTATGATGCTTGCCTGCGAACCCACCAGCAGATTAGGTATCTTTGCAAGGAATGTAAAGTCATTGGTATTAGAAAATGTAAACCTCCACAATGCAGTGAAAGAGTATGATATAAAAGAGGTAGCTAGAGTGAATTAGAAAAGATAATTCACACCCTGATTTATAGCAGTGCCACATCTGCAAGCAGATACGGCATGCGAACAAAGCCGCATGCCGGAGTGTTAGAACATTGAGAATTATTTTAATAATTCTTTCTGCCAGAGTTCCGGCAGATAATGTAAGGTATTTTGAATCATTTCCTTTAATAATACCTTGCCTTCTCCTTCGGTACATTTACCTTTTACAAGAGGGTCATTCATAAATGCTTCTAAAGCGAATGTAAAATCACAGCTTAAGGCAGCTTGTAAAATGGTTTCATGATTCTCTACATGAGGTTGAATCAGGGATAAGATATTAGTAGGGATTGGTCCGGCGATTACCGGTTTAATGGAATCCCTTTCAAAAAGAGCATTAATTTCTACTACTGCTGTACGGGGCAGATTCGTAATCTGTCCGTTGGTATTTGGGATATTTACATTGCTGACAAGACGTGTCAGACCGCAAAGGGCTTTGATTAATAATACACCTTCTTCTCCCGAAGGTTTTAATTCAATTTCCTCCTCCCCATTTACCAGTCGCTTGCTTTTTAAAAGACGGTTTTTTAAGTCTTTTTTTCTGTATGCCACTGTAGTAAGACCGAACTTCCAGCTGTTAATGGTATCCGGATCATTTAAATATTCTGTACCCGGCATAAATTCAGCCAGATGGCGGTCTCCGGCAGCAGCAATCAGACCAAAGCGTTTAAACAAATCAAACTTAACACGTTGAGCACTGGAGAAGGAAGAATTCATCCAATTTTTATCTCCTTTTTCCATGCCCTGTTCATGATGGGAATTGACATAATCCTTATAAATAGGGAATAAGTCAATTCCCTTATAGGAAGCACTATCAAACCACGTAAAATGATTGATTCCAAGTACATTTACAAAGACCTCATTCCGATCGATGCCTGTCAAGCCAAATCGTTCCTGAGCGATGTCCCTTAAAATTTTCTGCGTACCAAATACTTCATGACAACACCCAAAGGCTTTAATTTCCGGAAAGGCATGATATAAGGTCTTAACACACAGGGACATAGGATTGGTATAATTGATAACCCAGGCATCCGGAGAATACACTTTAATAGCTTCTGCAATTTCTACAAACATAGGAATGGTGCGAAGTGCCCGGACTAATCCGCCTGGTCCTGCGGTATCGCCCACTGATTGAAAGATATTATATTTTTCAGGTGCATGCACATCGGATTCCATCTCCTGAAAAGTTCCGGGTAAGATGGAGATAATTACAAAATCAGCTCCGGTCAATGCCTCTTTTATGGTAGGAACGGCTTTGTACTCCCAGTTGCCGATACTTTCAGGTCTTTCATTTAAACGGTTTCCGATGATTTCATTCTGCTTAGCTGCATCTAAATCAAGGTCATAAAGAGCAACGGTTCCGGATAAATCGGGTTCCAGTGCAAAGTCGGCCATTAAACGCCATGCCCAACCTCTGGAACCGCCCCCGATATAGGCAATTTTACAATTTGTTATTTTGGAATTGCTGTAAATCATAAGTTGTCCTCCTGTAATTGAACTATAGAATGTGTGGGAGTCTTGTAACGCCCCCTTTAAGAGTGTATGTTCTTACTTAAGTATACAAAAAAATAATTGGAAAATATCAAAAAAACGAACACGAATACATTAAAACTAGAAAAATCGGATACATTTTAAGATTTGTTGGAGGATGTACAAGTAAGCATGAGATAGGTCTGTTAGATAGAGTTTGAATTGGATCCTCTCTTTCATTTTGGGAAGTTATGTTTAAAGCAGACATGTAATGGAGTAGATTTAAAACCTGTGGTACCATTAGCAGGTATTAGAAAGGATATGAATAGCCGTATGGAGCAATTAATATTTCGTGAGCGGATGGACGGTTTAATGATAGATTGTATCTATAGGGATTCAGAGTATTCTATGGCAGCTAAGCATATGCATAGTGAATACGAAATATATGTACTCTTAGAAGGAGAACAGTATTACTTTATAGAAGAGAAAACCTGTCATGTGACTGCCGGAACCATAATGTTGATTGGAAAAGAGAAAATTCATTGGACGGGAAAAGCAGGATGTAGCAGGCAGAAGCGAATACTGGTAGAAATAAAGGAAGAGTGGCTGGATTCTTTTTTAAAGAAAAACGGATTCTGGAGCTTGCAGCAGTTGTTTCATACCTATCAGATGCTTACTCCAAAAGAATGGGAATTTAAAGAAATATGTAGATTGTTACTAGAAGTAAAAGAAGAAATCACAGAAAAAAAGCTTGGCTATGAGATAATTGTTAAAATGAAGATTTCACAAGCGCTTCTTGTAATCTTGCGTTATGGTATGGACAGCCACAAAGAGAGAAGAATAGAAGAAAAATCCACTGAAAAATATCACATTGTGCAAAGGGCTGTGAAATATATCCAAAACCATTGTGAAGAAAAGTTATTGATTCAGGAGGTAGCGGATGCCTTATTTATCAGCAGGTGTTACTTAAGCCGCATATTTAAAGAATATACTGGTGTAACCGTCAACGAGTATATTGTAATTCAAAGAGTACAAAAAGGTAAAAAACTGTTGCAGCAGGAAGAATATAGTATTACCAAAATATCTGAACTTGCTGGTTTTGAAAGTATCACGTATTTTGGTAAGGTATTTAAACAGTACACCGGTAAGACACCTAGAATGTATCGTAGTCAGTTTCGAACGAAAGGTTATAATTAGATATTCAAAAAACTATTTATATTGTAATGAAAGTAGGTAACTTGCAGGCTGGGAAATTTCGTTCTAATATAACAGCCCAATGACATGGAATATCTAACATATTTCTCTAGGCTCTCTCGTTCATTTCTTTAAGCAAATACCTGATACATTTTTGAAAAAGGGCTTTTGACACCCACATCCTAATAAGTTATAATAATACGAAAGAAAGGAAAAGTGTGATGAAATACAATAAAATATTAAACGACTATATAAAACAGCTATTAGAAGAAAGTACCCCTGAGGCACCGGTATGGAACAGAGAACAGTTCATACACAACAATGGAGCAAACTGGAATTATGTGAATGGTATAACTATGCGCGCCCTTTTAAATCTATACAGTAACACAGGTGAGGAAACCTACTTAAACTTTGTGGATGGATTCATGGATTATTTTGTAGATGTGGATGGGAGCATAAAGACATACGAGCTTTCTGATTATAATATAGACCATTTATGCGGAGGGCCGGTACTGCTTACTCTTTATGAAATAACCGGAAAAGAAAAATATATAAAAGCATCAAAAGAGCTTCGTCAACAGCTTAATACACACCCAAGGACGAAAGAAGGGAACTTCTGGCACAAAAAAGTATATCCCAATCAAGTATGGTTAGATGGGTTATATATGGGACAGCCCTTCTATATGGAATATGAAGAGAAATACAATCAGGCTGCCGGCTGTGCTGACAGCTTCAGTCAATTTATCAATGTTGGGCGTCTTATGAAAGATACAGTGACGGGGCTGTATTATCATGGATACGATGAATCCAGAGAAAGCTTCTGGTGTGATAAATCAACGGGACTATCGAAAGGATTCTGGTTAAGAGCTTTAGGCTGGTTTGTAATGGCACTTGTGGATACAATGGAAGTTATGCCTAAGACAATGGAAGCAGAAAAAGAAGAACTTATGATTTTGTATCAAGACCTAATAGAGACACTGTTAAGATATCAGGATACGAACAGCAGTATGTGGTATCAGGTAATTGACCAGGGCGGACGAGAAGGCAATTATCTGGAAACAAGCGGAAGTGCCATTATCTCTTATGCCATCTTAAAAAGTGTAAGGCTTTCCTATCTGAAACCGTCCTATCGTGAAATTGGAGAACGGGTCTTTTACGGAATCTGTGACAAGTATTTATCAGAGGAGAATGGCAAGTTGCAGCTTGGAGGTATCTGCTTGGTGGCCGGACTTGGCGGAAACGGCACAAGAAGAGACGGAAGCTATGCGTATTATATCAGCGAGCCAGTAGTAGAGAATGACGGAAAAGGTGTGGCACCGCTGCTGCTGGCATATTCAGAGATATTAAGAGGTTAGATTGATGCTTTCTTAAGAAGGCAGAATTGCCTTTATCAAAGCCTTTTTATACTGTATTTATTATAAAGCCCATGGGTAGGATAGTAAACCGCATGGGCTAAGTTATATAAAATCTAATCACATATAAATAATCAAAAAATTAATATTTTTTACATTTATCACAATAGATATTTATAGTGACACAATTTTTGTCATCTTTGTCGTATTCTTTTTTGTAACCATCTTTACAATAATCATCTGATTTATATTCCTTTTTTTTATCATCGCAAAAGATATTTACAATAACACAACTTTCGTCAAAATCGTATCTACGTTCTTTCTTTTCTTTTTGGTAATTATTATTTTCATAATTATACATAGTATTAAGAATCCTCCTTTTTTAGAATTCTCTATATTTTATGCATAATTCGACATAATGTTACAATTGTTTTGTTTATGATAATTTTTTCTTTTCTAGTTGTTCGCGAATATATGTATTGTTTAACCAGAAGCATTGTTTAGGCATAAATCTACCATCCGGAAGTTCCAAAACATCTCTAGAGTCACGTGCATGAGGGCGAACATGTGCTACACGATTTTCACTTGCTTTTGGCAGATTATTAAATGTTCTGCTTCCAACTTTTTTAAGTTTTACGCCTTCTTTTATAATTGCTACGGTACGTTTCCAAACAGATTCAACTTCTTGTAAGTCACCTTCAGGCATATTCCAGAAGATAAGATTATCAAAAACTAATTCTTTATTTGTGTTAAAGCGGAAAATAACGAACAAAAACTTTGTTTGTTCAAGCATTGTCTTGAACTCACTATATTCCCAGTCTTCTGTAATAATCTTTTTGAAATGAAAAATAGGAAATGACATACTTTCTGTAATTGATCCATCAAAATTAACACGAATTGTTTTTGGAAGAATATTGGCTTTCTGGAATTCTTCCGTGGCAGCTAAGTGACCATTAACGCCTAGCATACGAGCTAAAAGCAATTCATTTACGTTTTTAGCATTTGTTTTGAGTTTGAAGTCGTTAAGCAGCTGAGATTGCGTTTTGTTAAAGTACGGACGAATTTTATGAATGACATATTCTTCAAAAGATTGTTTTTTAAGTACCTCTGGATTCTTTATAATATGTTCATCTATTTTATCACCAAATATATAGCTATTAAGAATATAAGTCATATAAGATTGCTTTAGTGAAAAGGCTCTTTGTTTAGCGGGTAATTCTGAAAATGGCTGCTTACGAACCGATGCAGCAGAAGCACCTTTTGTACAAGCACCAAGGTAGAGTGTATCTCCCTCTGATAATTCATGTGCTTTTCCAGCTTTAATTTTAGTGACGATGGTTGCCCAGTCTTTTTCAATTATAAGCAAGTCCTCGGTCGGGAAGCTGAATAGTGTAGCTGCGTCTATAGTGAAGTTCCCTTTAGAGACCCCTTCCTTGTGTTCATATGACAGCAAAAGCATTGTATTACACTTCTTCCAAAAGCTGCTAGTAAAAAATGTATGTTTATATTCTTCCATATAGTTAATAATATTACAAACTAAACGCTCTTTTGCTCGTATCTCTTTCTTTTTATATACATAAGGAGTAACCTTCAGCTCAACGCCAGCTTCTGCAAAGTCGGGATTAGATTCGCTATTAATTTTGTACCCAAACCAAGATTCCTCTAAGACACTGCCAATTGCGCCTTTACCAGTTTTTAAGCGATTTGTTTTATCAATCTGATGTAGCGGAATCCCAATAACTTCTCTACCACGTTCCAGAATTTCTTCTTTTGTTTTATATACCCGATCTCCCATGATTACACCTCTAAAAATACAACTTACTATTGATCTTTGAAAATAAATATGTTAAAATAGTTCTTATCTATTTAATTAATAATTTTAATTATAGCATAGGCTAGGTGATTCAGCAATCAATTCCATAGCCTTGAGTATAGGAGGCATTTTTATGGAAAAAAAAGTTTGCGAGTTATTTGCTGGTGTTGGAGGTTTTCGACTCGGACTAGAACGATCTTCCCCTGATTGGAATACGGTATGGTTTTCACAATGGGAGCCAAACAAATCAAAGCAGTGGGCGCACCAATGCTATGTTTCACATTGGGGAGACATTAACGAGTATACAGGTATAGATATATCCCTCGTTCCCAAAGAATCCATACCAAATCATAATCTTTTAGTAGGAGGTTTTCCTTGCCAGGATTATTCTGTAGCAAGACCCTTACCTGGCAGCAACGGACTCGAAGGAAAAAAAGGTGTGCTTTGGTGGCAAATACGAGATGTATTAATTGAAAAGAAAAGCCCCTTTGTCCTCTTGGAAAATGTAGATCGTTTGCTAAAATCGCCTGCTTCTCAGCGCGGAAGAGATTTTGGAGTGATGTTGGCATGCCTCGCTGACTTAGGATACTCCGTCGAATGGAGAGTCATCAATGCTGCAGAGTATGGTGCGGGTCAACGTAGGCGTCGTATCTTTATCTTTGCATATCAAAATAACACCAATTATGCAAAGCGAATCATGGATGAACCTATCAATCTTATTACAAGCTCGGGTTTCTTTGCAACCACATTCCCAGTCGAATCAAATCTGGATATGAACACGGTAGCTTTGGATTATGGAAATCTTCCGGAACTCTCTGCTACATTTTCGTTTAATTTTGATAGTGCTGGTTATATGAGAGACGGAGTAGTGTACACAAGTCGTGTTACACCTGTTTATGAAGAACCTATGCCACTAAGAAATCTGTTAGAACGAGATGTGGCTGATAAGTATTACCTTCGTGATAGATTAGATAAGTGGACATATCTCAAAGGTCCCAAAAAATTGAAACGAACCAGTAAAGATGGGTACGAATATGTTTTTTCAGAAGGTGGGATTGCTTTCCCAGACCCAATTGACTTACCAGCACGAACAATGTTAACATCAGAGTCTTCGGTAAATAGAAGTACGCATGTGATTTGTGATCCCCAAACAAAGGAACTTCGCTTGATTACTCCGATTGAAGCAGAAAGAATCCAGGGTTTTGAAGATAACTGGACAAATACGGGCATGCCAGAAAAGTTCCGCTATTTTACTATGGGTAATGCTTTGGTTGTTCCAATGGTTACGCGTATGGGAAGAACTCTGAAACAAATATTTGATAACGAATGACAGAACAGCAGGACGAAAATCCTGTTGTTTTGTCATTTATGGAACAATTTATGCAGAAATAAAATAAGTCCAGGAGCATACTTTACTCTGGAATTTGCCTTTCTTTTGCCTGACTTGAGGAATTTGTGGAACGAATAAGGCAAAAGGTTGTTTCTAATCAAATAAATTGCATATTCTTAAAATTGTAAAATTTATCTAATTATTATTGAAGTTTACATAAAATGGATATAAAATTATGTTTAAAATAATTTAAAGAGAGGGTATATATATGAAGAAATTATTATCACTTGTCATTATTGTATCATTGTTCTTTACCAGCATCCCAGTTAACGCTTCAGTAGTGAACGATAACAAGAATTATCAGATTACAAAAGATACTGACGATTGCAAAATTGTTACTAGTAAAACAGCAGACAGTACATTCGTTTTTACTCATGATAAAAAAACAAATGAAATAACTTTCTCAGTTTATTCAAATACGAATGATGAACTGATTAGTAGCCAAACCGTAGATATTGACGATTTTGCATTATATGAGACTGAATCTGGAAAATCAGTATTAGCAGCAAATACATACCAGAATACCTTTTCAAATTCTGTAGGCCTAGGTTTTCAACTTGATTCTCAATGTAATATAGCAGCGGCAAATTATTGGGATACATTCTACCATAAGCACTAATTGTTTTCCCCCTGCCATGGATATAATGGCAGGGGAGATTATTTGAAGGAGAGTAATAAAATGCCATCTAAGGTTAAGACTTCTATTATGCTAATATTATATTGTATATCACTTGCTATTATAGCGATATTATTCATAAGTGTCAAAACAGCTTCTAGTCTCTTTGTCAAAAGCTATTCTTATGTCTTTCTATTTTTATTTGCATCTGTATTCCTTTCATTGGTATCATTTCTAAAAGGTTTATGGTCGAAAGAAAAAAATAAAAATATTAATAAAATTTTGAATATAATGTCTATATTACTATCTTGTATTGGATTGGTTATTACTATAATAAATTTGATAAGTGTCTAAAACCAGTTGTATCTATGCGATGCAAGGGCATCCATATGACACAATTATGAAGTCCGCCCGCAGATAAATCTTCCGGCTGCATATTTCACCTTTAAATAGCATTAATATCTGTTGGACAAAATCAGTTTGCTATTTAACATATAAGATCTTCATTGACGAATTAGCATTTATTGTTAATTACAAACCTCGCCTCATTTTTATAAAGATTATATATACCGGCCATATACATTATTGACTCAGTTTTGGGCTTAAAATATATTTTATGTTATTTGAATTCCAATCATAAAAACCATGGCTGGTATGATACATCTCCTTTAAGTTAAAAACCCCCTTTTAGAATATTTGTTACAAGTTTATTACCATTATAGCAGAGGAACAAAAACAGCAGGTTGGATGTCTTCTTGATATTAAATATGTTAAACGATTCTTCACTCTAGATGAGATTGGGAACCCACCAAGAGAATTAACCAAAATCGTGAAATGTGCAAAATACTTTTCCTATTGGGAATTTGATAATAAAGAGAATTATGGAAAAGCAATTGATCGGTTCTTTAAAGCATATGGAAAAGAAGTACAAAAGCTATTGATTATGCCTTTTGATATAAATTGTGGTAATTCTGTATATTAAAGTTGCTTTTGCTAGTATAAGATATTAATTTATTGTAGCAGTAAAATCTGGTTCACAGTGTATTTTGCGAGCCAGATTTACGAATGAGATTATTATTTTTGGTGTATACTTTCTTATAATGTGATTGTGTCAGATTACTGATTTCAGAATAATATTACTACTTACATTGGAATCGAGACTGTGAAATAAAGTCTGTAAAATAAGTATTTCGATTAGGCTTTCTATGATAAAATAAATATATTATAGGAGGCCTTTAATTATGGCAAAAAAACGTGAACCGGTCAGAATGACCGAAGGAAAGAAAAACATCATCGCTGCTCTTTTACAGGAATACGACATCCAGTCTGCTGAAGATATCCAGGATGCACTTAAAGACCTGTTGGGTGGCACAATCAAGGAAATGCTTGAAGTAGAAATGGACGATCATCTGGGCTATGTTCCATATGAAAGATCCGAAAACCAGAACTCTCGAAACGGTTATAAACAAAAGCAGATCAGAAGTAAATACGGCGAAGCAACAATTAATGTCCCTCAGGACCGAGAAAGTTCTTTTGAACCTAAGGTAGTTAAGAAAAGGCAGAAAGATATATCGGCGATCGATGACAAGATTATATCCATGTATGCCAAAGGAATGACAACACGTCAGATTTCTGAAACTATCGAGGATATCTACGGATTCGAAGTCAGCGAAGGCATGGTATCAGACATAACCGACAAACTTCTCCCGGAGATTGAACAGTGGCAGAACCGTCCTCTCTCAAGCATTTATCCTATCGTATTCATCGATGCAGTACATTTCTCAGTAAGGGACAACAGCATCATCAAGAAGCTGGCTGCATACATAATCCTTGGTATAAATGAAGAAGGCAGAAAAGAGGTATTATCGATACAGGTAGGTGCCAATGAGAGCAGTAAATACTGGCTCAGTATCCTTAACGAGCTTAAAAACCGAGGTGTACAGGATATACTCATTCTTTGCGCAGACGGGCTGACTGGCATCAAGGAATCCATAGCAGTGGCCTTCCCCAACACGGAATACCAACGCTGCATCGTACATCAGGTGAGAAATACCTTGAAATACGTAGCTGACAAGGACAAGAAGGAATTCGCAACTGACCTGAAGAAAATTTACCATGCAGCTTCAGAAGAAGCCGGACTTACCCGACTGGATGAAGTTTGCACCAAATGGGATGACCGCTATCCGAATGCAATGAAAAGCTGGCATAAGAACTGGGATGTAATCAGTCCTATTTTCAAGTTCTCTGCCGAAGTCAGGAAGGTCATTTATACTACAAATGCAATCGAAAGTCTAAATAGTACATACCGTAAACTCAACCGTCAGAGGAGCGTCTTCCCGAGCGACACATCACTTCTGAAAGCCCTTTACCTAGCTACATTTGAGGCAACAAAGAAATGGACCATGTCTCTCAGAAATTGGGGTAAGGTATATGGTGAACTTTCTATCATGTACGAGGGAAGGCTCCCGATTTAATCTGAGAATGAAATGAGCACGTCAGGAATCTCTGGTATACAGAGTTTTCTTGACATGCTCTTTGTTATTGTTTATAGTGTATCCAAGGATTGGACTGTACAGAAACAGCCTCATGATCCTTAATCTAATTATCATAGAAAGTCATTTACAGACTTTTCTTCACACACTCTTGGAATCAAATATAGTCATAAACGTAACTCTTGAGTAGCTCAACCAATTCTCTGTCCATAAAATCATAATCATCGTTGATATAAAGACAAACTACCTTTTTATCTACAATTACATCGGAATATATATCCTTTATTCTTCTGAAATGCTTTTTTTCCATACAAAATATGATTTCAGCCCATCCAAGAAGCCCACCCGTAACCTTAGTCCGAGAATTCGATTCTGTTCCTGCTGACCGTGCTTCGTGCCCATTATACCCATCGAATATTTTTTCGGCTGTCAAGCTACGTCGTTTATTTTGACTACACAAAAAAAGTAACTTCATTTTTTCTACCTTCTATCTTAATTTTCAACTTTAGTCCTGCAAACTGGAATTGGTCTGTAAATTTAAAATTTGTATTTACATAATCACTCCTTTACAGACTTCTCAATACATTTCTGGTATATCTGGCCAATTACAAAATCCTTTATCTTCATTACAATATTTCATTGCTCTCGCCAATACACTCCCATGAGATATTTCACCTGTGAGTAACAGATTCTCCGTAACCTTACACCAATATGGTCACATCTTCTTTCTTGCGTGTCACACATATATAATAGAATTTCATCAATATACTTTCGAAGTCTTTCAATGCGATTTTCCAAGTCTTCAGTATGTCCATTATTAAAATACTTTTGTATATTTTCAAAATAGTTATCAATGTTTCCTCCACCCACTAAAATAATTTTAGATAGCATCTTTCAATTCCATGGTACATTGTTTAGAGCTGTAAGGCTCTAGTGGATGAAATATTTTAGGAAAGTGGTCTTGAGCAATATAAGAAATTTAGAATTCCTAAAAATATTAAACAGTACCTTTAACTATATAATAGAAATTATCTTTAAAATCTTTAACTTCTTTTCATCATCACAGCCTTTTAAAGTTCTGAGTATTTCATTATCCAGTGCCAAAGAAGAATTATTATATTGCTCTGATAAAAGATAATCAATACTAGTGTTAAGAGCATTTGCTATAGCAAGTAAAATATTTAATGAAACTTTGGTATGATTGTTCTCAATATTGGATATATGAGAGATATTGCATCCTACATAATCTGCAATATTTTCTTGAGTTAAATTTTTACTTAAACGGACTTCTTTTATTCGATGACCTAATTTTTTATAGTCGATATTATTTTTCTCGAATGAGTTATTCAAAGTTAATCCCCTCTCAAATTTGTCTATATAAATATGTATATATACTGATTCTAAATATACTAAGTGAGACATGGAATAATCTGTATAAGTTAATAATACTTATATAGGCAAAAGGGAGATAGGCAGCAAACCTTATAGAACTGTAATCCATAAGGCTTGCCTTCTTTAATTAAAGAATTGAGATAATTTTCAAGATACTTAACTTCTTTTCATTATCAAAGTCTTTTAATGCTTTTATTATAGCATTATCTAGTGCTAAAGAAGAATTATCATATTGCTCATATAAAAGATAATCGATACTTGTATTTAGAGCATTAGCAATTGCTAATAAAACATTTAGAGAGACTTTAGTATGGTTATTCTCAATATTAGAAATATGTGAAACGTTACATCCTACATAATCTGCAATATTTTCTTGAGTTAAATTTTTATTTAAACGTGCTTTTTTTATACGAAATCCTAACTTTTCGTAGTTAATAATATGTTTATTATTGTCGTTTTTCAACAAGAACACCTCTTTTATTTGTCTGTGTAAATATATTTATATTCTAATTGTAAAGGTAATCGGTTTGTGTTAGAATAATCTATACAAGTAAAAAGTATACACACAGGCAAAAATAAATAGCAGATTTTAAATATGTCTAGTTTATCGCAGACAACAAGGTAACAAATGTATGAAAATAATTTATAAAAAATGTGGGAGTGAGAGTATGAAATCATTGATTAAAACAATTTATTATGGAACTTTAAATCCTGATGATAAAGTCTTGAAAGAGGATGAAGAATATCAGAAATTGAGTGAGCAAATTCTGATTATAATGGAAAAGTTAAAAAAAGAGTCTAGTAATGAAAATTTTAAGAGCATTACAGAGTTAATGGAAATAACGATAGAATCAAATTCATTAGAATCTGAAAATGCCTTTTTGCATGGATTTAGATATGGGGCACTTATAATGATGGAAATTTTATCAGATTAAGTAAACGTTATTTTATGAAGTTATACAAAAGATGAATTATATGTAATTAATAATTTCCTTGAGGATTTACTAAATAAGTTACAAATAAGAAGATATTCAATGAATGCCTGCTATAAAAAAAACTGCTGTCTAGAAAGTGAAAGACAGCAGCTTTTTGTGGATATTATTTTTTGTAAAGTACTATTTTGACTAAATCAGTTATTTATCATTTGAGAATTTTTGCTCCTTCATAGTAGGATAAACTTCCGGATAATATACATACTGGTAGATGCCGGAGGTTAGTTTGCTCCAGTTACCCTCCTGCTCCCTGCCGATTTCTTTTAAATAGCCTTTCATCTCTGTATCATATTGCTCGATAGCTTTTTCTAAGCCTTCTGTATGGTAGGATTCCTCGTGTTTAAAGGTTTCAAAAGGAAGTCTTGGTTTCTTATGAGAATTATCTTTTGGATATCCTACGGCAAGACCCACAGCCGGATACACATATTCAGGAAGATTTAACAGCTTAATTAATTCTCCGGGGTTTTTTCGCACACCACCGATGGGAACGATACCAAGACCCAGGGATTCGGCAGAGATGATGGCAGCTGCCATTGCTAAGCCAGAATCAAAGGTTCCAACCATAGTGCCTTCCACACTCTCATGGATTACTTGTGTTAATCCGTTTTTCTTGGCCGCCAGATGCGTTTTATAAAAATCCAGAACATAGATTAGAAATACCGGGGCATCTTCAACCCATTGCTGACCACCTGCCAGATGGGCAATTTTAGCTTTGGTTTCTTTATCTCTTATTACAATGACTGAGGTTTGCTGTCCGTTAATAGAACTTGGCATAGCTTGAGATGACTTTAATATTTCATCAATGATTTCATTATCAATATCTTTATCAAGAAAACTACGTATAGACCTATGATTTTGAATTAATTGTATCGTTTCGTTCATACTTCATACCTATTACATACCGCTGGCACTGTCTGCGGTACAGCCACAAATAAAAGCGGTTGAAAGTATCTCTAAGTGGCATTCCCTTCTTTTTTATTTTCTTTCAACCTATCGACAGGATTCTAAAGATTGCATTTAATTAAATTGAGTACAATTTATAATAATTGTATTAGATTCCCCTTAATTTGTCAATAGTATTATGCCCATTTTTAAAGATAGTTTATGTTTTTCGTATGATTTCCTAGTCCAGCTTTTTTAAAACACCAAGACATGGTGTAAAATAAATGATATATTTCTGAAAGGATACATACGTACCGTATTTATTCTCATAAGCGGTAAGTGCTTCTTTTAAATATTCTTCTGTTACTTCAAGATACTCAGCCATGGAGTAAAGGCTTGTACAACCGGCTTCGTAACTGTCAACAATTCCTTTTAGACCTACTTGTATATCGTATGCAACCAGACGGGCTCTGTATTCCTGCTTTCGGTTGGCGTCAATATTTTGATCCAGTATATTTCCAACAGAGGTTAAGTGATGACCGATTTCTTCTGCCAGTACACAGCCTTTCTCCACGTTGGTTAAATTCTTATCGATAGCGATACAGCCGTCTACATATAACCCTTTTAACCCATTAACCTGGTATAAATCCATTTCTTTTACAAACAGATAGTCATGCTGCTTCTGTAAGTCTTCGTATGTCATTTACATCTCCCCTTTTAATGCTCTTTTTTATTATTTCTGGCAGCAAGCAAAAGCTGTTTGTATTCTTCGATTTTAGAGAGCTCTTCCGGCGTCCAGTTCTCATTCTCCTCTTTATGCGCAGCAATGGTAGATATAGAATTAGTTTCCTCCCAGCCCATTAAATAAGAAGGAGAACAATCAAATATTTCTGCAAGTCTAGCAATGGTATCATGCTTAATATTTTTTATTTCCCCACTTTCATACCGCTGCATGGTTGCCTCTTTTACACCTAGCCGGCTTGCTACTTCGGCTAAGGTCAAATCTAGGGCAAGCCTTCTTTCTTTAATTCGATCTTGTAATACTGACATAACAAAACTCCCGTAAATTATTTAGGTAATGAGGTACCTATACCTTTCGTAATAAGTAATATTTTAGAAAAATATATGAATACAGGTTTTAAACTGTGTATGTTTCGTAATAAATCTGTAGAATTCAATCTATCTTATGAATGAGGAAACTACTATAATTATAGCATATTCTTACGTAAAATGCAATCCAATAGAAAATAAATTAAAAACTTACGTAATACGTATTGACATTCCAATAGGAGTATGTTATTATAATCTTACGCAATACGTAAGACAACGCTGTGAGGGGAGTTGTGAAAATAAAATGGTAAGTTCTTATGGGTCAACTTATTTTTTTACTCTTAAACTTACGTATTGCGTAAGAAGTGAAATTTATTACGCCGTATATATAGGATGGTTTGGTTTTGGTTGATGCACAAAAGAGGCATCGGGGATAACAGTCACAAAAGTTATGGGGTGGGCACCAGACTGTTGAGAACTAGCATCCGGTCATCAAGAGTATTTCCTGTTTTGCGACCAATGAAAGGGGAAGTACAGGGTGTTTACATAAATGATATCGTCATTTTGGTATTTTGGACGTTAACTAGAAAGACAACTACCATGGACTAAACCATGTAAAATAATGTGTTTGAAAGTGAGGAGTTATGAAAATAGAACAATTCTTAAAGTTAGGACTAAGCGATGAGCAAGCTAAAAAAGTTATGGAGCTGTGCAAAGAAGATAAAAGAAATTTCATACCCAAGTCCAGATTCGATACGTTAAATGAAAAAAAGAAAAAACTTGAGATGCAGGTCATGGTTCATAAGACGCAATTGGATGAAATGCTAGTAGCAAATGAACAAAACAAAAGGCTACATGAGCAGGCAGGCCAGATATGGGAACATTTTATTTCTTTTAATAGGAAGCAGGAGGAGCTGCTCCGGGAGTTTTTAATTTTGTCAGCAATTTTTAATAAACTTTCCGGTGTAGTGTCTGTAGAATTCGTTATGGACAAGATTGATAGGTCTAAGCTAACACTTACAACCCAGGGGGAGATTCTGGGACTTGATAAACAGCTGATGGACATACAAACAGAATATCCACATTACTTTTAAGGCTACAGTCAATAACTGTTTTTACAATGATCTAGTTACCAGAAAGAGGTGTTGTATGCTTGAAATTCAAAACATGTTAAAACAAAAACTGGCAGAGCTTTTTCCGGGGGTAACTATTTATGAAGAAGACTTACCGGAGAATCATCAGAAGCCGTCCTTTCACCTTCAGACAACTGCAAGGCAGATAAGCAGAGGTCTTGGAGACAGGGAAAATCAGGATTATTCCTTTGATATCAGCTATTACAGCAATGTCACGGGAGGAATCAAAAAAGACTGCCTTGAGGTTGGCACAGTACTATTGCAGGAACTTGGACTGTCTGGCGGATTAAACCTTAGAAATAAAAAGGCAGAAACAATAGAAGATGTACTGCATTATACCTTTAATATCCGTTTTGTACTACAAAGACAGGAAACGGCTGGGAAAATGCAAAATCAGCAAATAAACACAGTGATTTAAGGAGGATACTTATGGCAGGAACATGGAACAATCAAAATAAAATTTTACCAGGTGCATACATAAACTTTTTAACCAACGCTCCCTTAACAATAACACCGGGGGATAGAGGCGTTGTACTATTATTACAGGAATTAAGTGCAGGTACAGCAGGTGAAATTTATACCATTACAGCTAAAGAAAATGATTATCCGGAAGGGGTTACAACCACAGATACCTTCCTTGCGGGAGAAGCTCTAAAGGGAGCAAAAACGGTTAAGGTATATAATCTTGGCAAAGACCATGAGAGCGGCGCAGTTACTGCTGCTTTAGAGGCTGTCAGAACGGAAGATTTTAATGTATTAGTCTATCCCTACGATGGTGAGGGTTATGAAGCAGCAAAAGCAGCCATTGCCGCGTGGGTAAAAGCTATGATTGATGACGAGGGAAAGGGAATGCAGGCGGTTTTAGCTAATTACAAGGCGGATTCCCAGTACATCATTAGCGTATCCCAGGGCGTAAAACTGGCAGACGGTAAAGTACTGACTCCGGCACAGACCTCTGTTTGGGCAGCAGGTATCACGGCAGGTGCAAAGGTAAGTGAATCCAATACCGGAAGAAATTATACCGGTGCGATTGATGTTGTACCTCGCATGACAAAAACGGAAATGGAAGCAGCCGTAACAAGCGGTAAATTTATCTTAAAAGTGGATACGGCACAAAACGTTACCGTTGTATATGATATTAATTCCTTAACAACATTAACGGAAGCGGCAGGGAAACCATTTACCAAAAACCGTGTGATTCGAATCTTGAATGGTATTAATAATGACATTACAGAAATCTTTGAGGCAAATTACGTTGGTAAGATGAATAATACCGAGGATGGAAGGTCTGCTCTTCGTGCAAATCTTATTGACTATTTTAAAACTTTGCAGGGAATGTCAGCAATTAAAAATTTTGTACCGGAGGATGTAAAAATAGCAGAAGGAAAAGATTCCGATGCGGTAGTGATTGATTGTCATATCCAACCGGTAGACAGCATTGAAAAAATGTATATTACAGTAAGCTTATCATAAGGAAGGAGACTTAAGATATGATAGATAATTATGTAAGGTTAGCGGATACTTTATCTGCAAAAGAGGGCACAGCCTTTATTGTAATCCATGGAGAAAACAGGGTGTTGTTTGAGGTATCCAGCTTAAAAGCACAAATTGATTTAACGGTACAAGCCCGCAGAATGTTAGGACACCGTATGACACAGCATAAAGTTGTTGGGGCAGAGGGAACCGGAAGCATGACTATGTATTTTATGAATTCTGAAATGTTAAAGGCAGCCAGAGAGTATCTGGATGGCGGCAAATTCAGTCAGATAACCATTCGTGCGTATAATGAAGACCCACAATCTACGGTTGGAAAGCAGGAGGTTAAATTAAACAATGTCATATTAAAGACGATTCCTGTTATCAATTTAGATGACCAGTCTGATGATCCGATTACCGTAGATACGGACTTTACCTTTGACAGTATGGAAGAAATGAGTACGTTCCATCTGCCTGAACATGTTCCCACAGAAAAGTAGGGACGCGCACCTGCGTTATTAGAAAAACAAGTTAGGTAATTGCGATACAGTCTTTGAATTGCAATCTTATTATGTGACGGAAGGAACGGGAATCACCCAAATGGAATGATTTTGGCAAGTCACCTTTATTTGGTGATTTCCCTCTTCCTCTCTTAAAAGATAACGTTTCGCAATTTTCCTAAACACTTATTAGCCGAGAGGAGACATATATATGAGTTCATTAAAAGCGTTTTTAAATCCTGTACAGGTTGAAAATAAAGAGGTTGTAGTATCCAGTCGTTTTATGGAGGATGGAAAAGTCATTCCTTTTACAATCCGCCCGATTACGCAAAAAGAAAATGAGCAGTTGATTAAACGCTATACCAAAAAAGATAAAAAAGGCAATGAAACCTTTAACCGAACAGAGTATGTTCAGGCACTTACTGCAAGTGCAGTGGTATTCCCCAATTTACACGATGCAAAGCTTCAGGAAAAATATGGTCTTGGTGAAACAGAAACCTTGAAAAATATGCTGCTGGTGGGAGAGTATGCTACGCTAGCCCAAGAGGTCCAGTCCTTAAGTGGTCTTGACACTAATATCAATGAGGATATTGAAGAAGCAAAAAACGAATAAAGCAAGGTGATGTTGAGTTTAATTTGGCACACTTTGCTTTGCAAAAACTCCGTATCCTTCCCTCCGTACTGGATGAAATGACACAAAAGGAAAAAGCCTTTGTATACGCCAGCATAGCAGTACGGGTGGAGGAGGAGAAAAAACAGGCACAAAGAATAAAGTCGAAAGGAGGTAGGTGAGAATGGCAAATATAAACGCAATGATAGTTACCATTAATATGTATAATAGTTCCTTAGACAAAATGATGCTTAAAACTGAAAAAGTTATTAATAAACTTGCTGAATCCGGACAAAAAATCGGAATGGCTGCGGAGAAAATATTAAAAGCTGGTTCAGCCATTGACAAAGCTTCTACCAAAATGATTAAGGCAAGTCAGGCATCAGAAATGTTTGTGGCAAAAATGCTTGAATTGAATAAAGCAGCAGAAGCTGCTGCCGGTGGTATTAATGAAGTAGAAAAGAAGCTAGATGAAACTAGTAGTTCTGCTAAAGCAGCTGATGATAAACTAGCTAAATTTAATAATAAAGTAAATGATACTGAAAAGAAAACAAAAAAAGCAAAAGTCAATTTAGATGGTATGTTTAAATCATTAAAGAAAGTGATAAGCATCGAAAATGGAATGAAGATATACGATGATTATACAAAGGTTAGTACAAAACTTAATCAAGTAAATGATGGAAACCAAAAACCGGGTGAATTACAGGATAAAGTATTTGCAGCAGCAGGACGTTCTAGAAGCTCTTTTGCTGATATGTCTGATTTTATTACGAAGTTAGAAAATGGAACAGATGTATTTGGATCAAATGACGAAACAATAGCATTTACAGAATTAGTACAAAGGTCATTTGTAGCAAGTGGTACAACATCAAAAGACAGCAAAACTTCTATTGATAGTTTGATAGAAAAGATGTCTACAGGGGGTATGAAAGGGGATGATTTGAATAAATTGTCTCAGACAGCTCCATTAATAATGCAGGCGGTTTCACAGTATACCGGAGTATCTGGAGCAGATTTAAAAAAACTAGCTGATGAGGGTCAAATTACCGCTGACGTAATGAAAAATGCTATTTTTTCTATGAGTGGTGATATTAACACTGCATTTGCAGAAGCACCAATGACTTTTTCAGACATATTTACAAGAATAAAGGATGGAGGGTTACAAGCATTTACAAGCATTATTGAAAAAGTCCAAGAGTTTATCAGCAATCCTCAATTTCAACAGTTTGTAAATGCATTAATTGTTGGTTTTGATATTCTTGCAAACGTGATAGGGACAGTAATTGATGGAGTTATCAATGGATGGAGCATAATAGGACCTATTCTTGCAACAATTGGTGCAACGTACCTTGTTAGTATAATTACGGGTTTGTGGGCAACAATTCCGCCATTAATCGGCCAGGCGTTAGCATGGATTAGTGCTTCTCTGCCTATTCTGCTTATTATTGGTTTAATTGTGGCTGTTATTAGTATTGTAGATGCCTTAGGAATATCCTGGGAATCTGTATTTAAGTTTATGGGTGGTGTGATAGGAGAATTTATAGCAAATGTTCAAAATGTTTTCATTTATATTTGGAATTTTATAGCGGAATTTATCAATTTTTTTGGCAATGCCTTTCGCAACACAATTATTGAAGTGAAAATGTTATTTAATGACTTGGCAATATCAGCATTAGGAGCAATAGAAAATTTGCTTCAAAGTATACAAGATTTGATTAATAAAATTCCTGGAGTGACAATTGATATTACGAGTGGGATAAGTAATTTCAAAGATAAATTTATAAGAAATAATGCAGATTTGGAAGCCAGTCTAGGAGAAAAAGAATATGCAAAAGTTCTGGATTTGGTGGATACAGAAGAGGCAAAGAAAAAGGGTGAAAATACTGCATTGGGATTATACAACGGCATGGAGAGTGGAATTAACTCTTTAGCGGACATGTTAGGTGGAAATGGAGAAAATAATAGCGACCCTTTCCATGAGTATACGAAATATACACCACCTTCAATGGATGGTAAAGAAAATCCTTTAGACCCATCAGGCACTGGATTGGCAATACCGATAGAAGGAACAGGGAACCCGATAGCAATCGAGGGTGGTGGAGGCATCCCTATTCCGGTAAAAGGCAGCGGTACAGGCGGAACTGTTGAAGTTGAGATGCCGGACGAAGACCTTGACTACCTGCGGGAAATAGCAGAAAGAGATTATATAGCCAACATTGCCAGTAATTCACTTGCTCCAAACATCAGTGTTCAATTCGGTGATGTCCATGAGACGGCAGATGCAGATAAAGTAGCAGGTAGAATAAAGCAGATTCTTCAAGAAGAAATCGCTATGGTAAGTGAGGGGGTATATTAATGTACGCAGTATTTTTTGATTACAATAACACCACATACCGTCTTCCTGTCAATCCCGAGGAAATTAAGATAACCAGCTCCCAGTCAGTAGAAAAGTATACAGTACTGGGATTGGGGCAGATTGTAATACCTTCCGGTATGGAGCTTAAGGAATATAGTTTTGAATGTGAAATTCCAAAGGAAGATTACAGTTATGTAGAAATTGTGAAAGATTATACCACTGCTAAAGTCTACAAGGAAGAAGCAGAAAATTTCAATCCCGCGGAAAAATATCTTAAGGAATTCCAGAAATGGAGACAGGAATTGGCTCCGATACGTTTTATTGCAGGGCGGGGAGCAAGCAAAGAAGAAATGTATGAAGATAGTATTAACACACTGGTCTTAATTCAGGATATAACCATAACAGAAAAAGCCGGCGAAGAAGGAGACAAGTACGTTTCCTTTCAGTTAATTGAATATCAGGAATTTAACAAAAGGGCTGCCAAGGAGATAGAACCGGGAACCGGAGAGAAAAAAGCAAAGAAAGAAGATGCAAAAAACCCAAAGAGCAAAGGAACCTATGTAGTTCAATCAGGTGACAGCTTATGGGCCATCGCAAAAAAGCAATATGGGGATGGTACAAAGTATACAAAGATATACAATGCGAATAAGGATAAAATAAAAAATCCTTCTCTTATCTATCCCGGTCAGAAGTTGGTGATTCCATGATAGAATTTTTAGTATCAACAGGTGGGAAGATTTATGAAATTAATGATTTGATAACAAAGGTTACCTATCAGGATACCTTTAATAATGGCTGTAGTAAGCTGGAATTCACCTATATTAGTAAGAATCTAACGATACAAAATGGAAGTGTAATTCGTTTTAAATATGATAATACGAATATTTTTTATGGGTATGTATTTAAAATCAGTAGGGGCAAAGGAACAGAAATAAATGTAACGGCCTATGACCAGCTTAGATATTGTAAAGCAAAGGATACACTGGTATTAAAAGGGGATACGGTCACTACCATAACAAATAAAATGTGTAACTACTTTAAACTGAACAAAGGTACCATCGTAGATACAAGGTATGTATTAGAAACCAGTGTGCAAGAGGATAAGACCTGGCTTGATATTATATACGGTTCTATCAGCGATACCTTGATGAACCAAAAGAAATGGTATCTCCTCCGAGATGAATTCGGGAGTATCGCCCTTCGGGAAACCAGTGATTTAAAGCTTGACATGATATTAGGTGATGAGAGTTATTGCTATGATTATCAATATGATAAATCCATTGATAATGACTTTTACAACTTTATTAAGCTGGCTGCCATTGATAAAGAGGCAAAGACCTTGGAAGTTACGGTAGCTCAGGATGAGACATCTGTGAAGAACTTTGGTGTATTGCAATATTATAAAAGTATAGATAAGAAATATAGTACTGCACAAGCTAAATCAATGGCGGATAACTTATTAAGCCTATATAACAAGGAAGCGGAAACCATTAGCCTTGACTGTCTGGGAGATACCAGAATCCGGGCAGGCAGCAGTTTCCACGGACAGATTGAAGACATTAAGCTTAACAGACGGCTGGTTGTAAAAAGTGTAACTCATAAATTTCTTCCAATTCACACCATGAGTCTGGAGGTAATGACATGATACAGGAAATCAAGCGAATTGTAGAAAATTATTTAAGCAATGCCAAGTTGTGCAGCATTATCCCCGGTACAGTGACAAAGGATGGAATCCGTATTAGTGAGAAGCTTGTGATACCGGAAGAGTTGGTTTTTGGTAATATGAAAAAGAACCTCATAATAGGGGATTCGGTAAGATTATTGCGCAATCATGGCGGTCAGCAATATTTTATTTTGGAGGTGATAGAATGATACCGGTTAGCAGTATACCTGAGACCTTAGTCATATCAGAAGGGATAAAGACAAATAGAACCTATCAGTTGTTTCCGAATAAAATACAGGGCTATGTGGACAATGCAGAAGCACTAAAGCAGGCCATCTATAAGATGTTATTTACTGAAAAATATCAATACCCAATCTACAGTTTCGATTATGGTATTACTTTTGAGGACTTAATAGGAAAGGACACAGCCTATGTAACCATAGAATTAAAACGCAGAATTATGGAGTGTCTGTTAGAAGATGAGAGGGTGCTTAGTGTTGAGAATTTTCGTTTTGAATTAAACGGTGATGAGATACGGTGTACCTTTGAGGTAAAAAGTATTTATGGTAATTTTACCATTGAAAAGGAGGTGGACGGTTAATGTTTGAGGCAATGACGTATGAAGCTATATTAGCAGACATGCTAAAACGGGTTACAACGGATGTAGATAAAAGGGAAGGAAGTATTCTATACGATGCACTTGCCCCTTGTGCCTACGAGTTGGCACAGACCTATTTTAATTTAAGCAGCTTTCTGGATTTGGTATCTGGGGATACTGCGGTTGGTGAATACTTAGACCGTGTAGTTGCTGACTATGGGATAAGCAGAAAGCAAGCAACAAAGGCAGTTCGTAAAGTAGTTACAACCGATGACATAAGCCTGGGAACCAGATGGGGGCTGGAGGGAAGTGTTTATCAGATAACAGCTCAGTTGGGAGAAAATATCTATCAGGCAGAGTGTGAGCAGACCGGAGAGCTTGGAAACCGTTACAGTGGGAGCTTACTAAGTCTTGATAATATAAAAGGTGTTACTGCCACCTTGGGAGATATCATTACTGCCGGAGAGGAAGTTGAAACAGACAATAACCTTAGAGCAAGATTTTACGCACAAGTCCAGTCTCCCAGTACCAGCGGTAACGCAGATAACTATAAAAAATGGGCGTTGGAAGTTCCAGGGGTAGGGGATGCCAAGGTATATCCGCTATGGAATGGAAATGGAACGGTAAAAGTCATGGTGGTGGACAGTAACATGTCTATTGATACAGGACTTGAAAAACCGGTAGCTGACTATATAGAAACCGTCAGGCCCATAGGAGCAACCGTTACAGTAACCAGCCCTGGGAGTAAAGAGATTTCAATTTCTGCTAAGATAACCCTTGATGGAACTAAATTATTACAGGAAGTCATAGAAAGCTTTTACAGTACATTTGCAGACTATCTTAAGAATACTATCTTTTCATCTTACGTAGTAAGTTATGCCAAAGTGGGTAGTCTTTTGTTGGCTACGGAAGGAATTTCTGATTATACAGATCTATTCCTAAATGGCGACACAAGTAATGTCCCAATTGCAGAAACTGAAATGCCTATGGTTGGCAACCTTGAACTTGTGGAGGTGGTCTCTGAATGAATCTGATGCAGCATTTACCAGATTATTATGTAAACAATCAAACTATGGAGACTTTACAAGGATTGTTAAGTGTTCATATCAATAAACTTGCAGAAGACTTTAACAACACCTTAAATCAGTGTTTTGTCAATACCGCTACAGAACTTTTAAGTCGTTACGAGAAAATCTATGGACTAACGGTTGACGTAACAAAAAACCATGAATTCCGAAGAGAGCGAATCAGAGCCAAAATCAGAGGTACCGGTACCGTGACAAAGCAGATGATTGCGCAGGTTGCCAGATCTTACTCCAACGGTGAGGTCGAAGTGATTGAAAATAACGAAGAAAGCAGTTTTCTAGTTAGATTTGTGGGAACAAAGGGGATTCCTGCAAATATAACTGACTTAAGACTTACCATAGAAGAAATCAAACCCGCACACTTGCGATTCGAGTTTGAGTATACCTATAACACCTGGAAGGATGTAGGGCGTATGACTTGGGGTGAGGCGACCGAACTTACTTGGGGAGAGATTAGAGAGAGGTGATAGAATGGCAGAATATACAAAGAATTATAATCTGAAGAAGCAGCAGGATAGTGATTATATCAGTATAGAGGGGCTTAATAATAACTTTGATGTGATTGATGAGGAACTGAATAAATTAGAGGAAGCTGGTGTGAAAGCAGTAGATGGTAAAGGTTTATCTTCTAATGATTTTACAGATGCAGAAAAAAGCAAATTAGCAGGTGTTGCGGTAAATGCCAACAATTATGTTCATCCAGCGAATCACTCACCGACAGTAATTGCTCAGGATGCAAATAATCGATTTGTGACAGATGCAGAGAAGGCAGCATGGAATGGAAAACAAAATGCTCTTGGTTACACACCGGTTCGCCAAGGTACGGGATTTGGGCAATATCCTAATTTGGTATCAATTGGATGGTCGGGTTCAAGATTAAAAGCAACGGTAGATAGTACTGATTTAGGAAATATTGCCTTTGGTGACATTCCCACAACCCTTCCTGCTAATGGAGGGAATTCTGATTCTGTGGATGGTGTACATATACAGGTTCAAACTTCGATACCTGCTTCGCTAGGAAATAATGTATTATGCATTGTTTACGAATAGGAGGTAGCAATGGCAAAAGGAATGTACTTCGGAGTTAACGGACAGGCAAGGCGTGTTAAAAAGATTTATTATGGGGTTAATGGTGTACCAAGGAAAGTGAAAGAAATTTACTATGGTGTTAACGGTGTACCAAGGTTGGCTTGGAAAGGAACAGTTCCGGGAGGGTTAATAGTCTTTACATCCTCTCAAATGTGGACGGTACCGGAAGGTGTATATAAAGTAGATATTTTTTGTGTTGGAGGAGGAGGTTGTGGAGGCATAAGTAATCTAAAAAGACGAGGAGCTGGAGGAGGGGGTGGAGGTTATACTGCAACAGTATTAGGAGCTGCTACAACGCCCGGAGCCTCCGTACCAGTAATTGTAGGTGCTGGTGGTACATTCGCTGACTCGGGTAATGGGTACGGCGGAGTATCTTCGCTAGGAGCCATTTGTTCTGTAGCTGGGGGATATCCAGGTTCCATCCATACTAATTATTTATATAGTCAAACATCAGCAGGTGGGTCAGGTGGATCAGGTGGTGGTAATGGAGCATTTCAAACTAATTCTGGAGCACATAGTTCTTTTAACGGAGGAGAAGATGGTAGCAATACCTACGCATTATTTAAGTATCAGGGTACTATAGATGATACCACACTAGATACATATTATGATGCCAAGTATATGCGCGGTCAAAAAACAACAACTAGAGCTTTCAGCGAAGCAGGTAATACACTTTATTCTGGAGGAGGTGCAGGAGGAGGCAGTTGGTATAGTAGTGATAATAGTCAACTTCCAAGTAAGCCAGGAGGAGGAGGAGGAGGATTAGGTGCCGCATATTCCACTGCAGGTGCATTAACAACCCTAGGTAGCTCTGGCACGTCAAATACTGGCGGTGGAGGCGGTGGAATGGCATATGGGCAATCCTCAACAACAGCCAGCGGAGGTTCTGGATTAGTAATCGTACGATGGGCAGAGCAATAAATTTAAAGGAGTACATAGCATGTGGTGTAATCAGATTTTTAGTTTAATAAATGAACAGACTGTACAAAACATAGTAGTATGTGACAACTATGAAATAGCAAATCAAATATCGAGAATTCAATATGGAGATGATTCATACGCAGTTGATACAACACACTATCCATTAGCAATAGGATGCTTTCACATAGATGGTTTATTTTATGAACCAGATGGAAAAACATTAATAGAAAGAAATCTAACTGCTGATGAAGAGGCAAATTTAGCTAGAATTAAAGTAGAACAACTAGAGAAGCAGATAAATCCTAATATTGACATTAAAACCTGCACCTTAAAAGAATTAAAGGAGTGGAAAGTTAAACAAAGCAAAGAAAAGTTAGAAAATTACTTGAAAGAGCATATTTTAGAGTCTTCATGTCATGGTAGTACGGTTAAAGCATATACAATTACAAAAGAAAAACAATCATTACTAAGCCAAATGATAATAATAGCACAAACTGCAAAGCAAGAAGATATACAGTTCCAACCGAGTTGGAATGCAGCTGGTGAGATTTGTACCTATGATTGGACATTAGAAGAATTACAACAACTAGCAGTTGAGATAGAAAATTTTATAAGACCCTTAGTGCAATTACAACAGACAACAGAAGAAGCTATAAACAAGAGCATAAACAAAGAAGAGGTTATGAAAGTAAATATAGATTATCCTCAAAACAGATTGTAGTTAATCACTAGGAGATGCCTATGACGATTGAAGTAGCTTTACTCATTTCCGGTGTATCCCTGGCATTCGGTATCTATACCGGAATAGCAGCAATAAAGCGCAATCAGAAAACCGATGCGAAGCAGGATGCCAGCGAGCTGACCACAGTCATTGTGAAGCTTGAGAACATCGGGAATGGCATAACAGAAATAAAAGCAGAAATGACAAATGTAAAAAACGACATCAAAGATGACAGAGAACGAATCATCCGTTTAGAAGAATCCGCAAAGCAAGCCCATAAACGGCTGGATAACATAGAGTTATATAAATAAACCGGTGAGCAGGATAACTAAATAGGTTTTAAAAATGATTCTAAGCTGGAAATCCAAAGGAACTCTTCTAGTTTACTGTTTGACTGGTATCTGGATGATTCGGACAGAACACTAGAGGTACAAGCAATTTTTATGTACACCCTAATATAATAAAAAGAGGGGATAAAACAAAATAATCAAAAAACCGTAACCAAATGACCGTATTCGATATGGAAGTTAGTAATAAGTGCCTCAAAAGTCACAAGTTGATACCTTACTTTTGGGGCACTTAGTTTTCCTAGAAGAACAAGAAAGGTACTTAACGGAACGAAGAATTGTACAAAGACGTAGGAGAAGTGTGAAAGAAACTCTAAGCTGTCAAAATACGTCAACTAAGAATTTCTATCATTTCACACAAGAAGAATCCAACATAAGGGTAGGCGTCTTCCATCTCTTGGTTTGCATGCGGCCAAAGGTTGCAGAGGGGAGCTAAATATGAACGTGACATTCTTAAACGAGTATATTAACCTAGTGGTTTTAGGAATTTGTCTATGCCTAGGTTATGTAATTAAAAACAGCTTGGACTTTATTAGCAATAAATATATACCCTTAATTATGCTGGTAATTGGCACATTAATAAATATATTGGTGAATATTTCCAATTTTAGTGCTACAGTAGTATTAGGCGGAATGATAAGTGGGTTAGCCAGTACAGGAATGTATGAAGCATTAAGAAGTTTTATCAAAGGGAAAGAAAAGGAGGAGTGATACTATGTTAATTGCAGTAGACAGCGGTCATGGTATGGAGACCGCAGGAAAACGCACCCCCCCTATCCCGGAAGACTGGTTTGGCAAGAAGGCGGGGGATTCAATCCGGGAAAAGGAATTCAACAAACCGACAGCAGACTATCTGATAGAGGCATTAAAAAGAAATGGTTTTGAGACCATCAATGTAAGTCCCGGCACAGCCGATGTGCCTTTGGTAGACCGCTACACCACCGCTAATAACGCCGGCGCAGATGCTTTTATCTCAAAGCATTACAATGCCAGTATTGGAGTATGGTCAACTGCCAATGGTATTGAGACAATTATATCTCAATATGCAGGCAGCGGAACCAGGAATCTGGCTACCTTAGTTCAGGCGGAGCTTGTGAAGGCTCATGGAAGAACAAGCCGGGGAGTTAAAACAGATGTAGAGCAGTCGGGTTTTAATATAGCGGTATTAAGAAATACTACCATGCCTGCAATACTAACAGAATCGGGCTTTATGGACAATCTGGCTGAGGCCAGAACTATGCTTGATTCCATCTTTCAAAAGGCAGATGCAGAGGCGACCTGTAAAGGAATATGCACTTATTTTGGGGTTCCCTATTCAGATGGAACCACGATTCCAAGTGGTCTCATATCAAAGACCTCGGCACCTGATGATATCAAATGGCTTCAAACAAAGTTAAATGCAGTATTAGCCGGTGAAAGCTTTCATCCACTTGCAGTAGATGGTATTTATGGCAATAAAACCAGACTGTCCGTTTTAATTTATTGGGAGAAGTTAGGCTGGAATACGGATGCTGCTGATTCTGGCTGGAATGTTGCCAGCGGCACAAAAAATGCACTGGCAGCAGGAAGAATTTAGACAGCTATTATACTATAGGCCATCATAAGGAATTATCTTCCTGACCAGGGTGTGTCTGAAACGAATCATCACTTTTTGAATGCTAAATGGTATACGGCACCACATTTTAGGTGTGTAATGCAATACCCCATAATCGTTCCTTGCCTCCTAAAAGGTGTACCATTCTTATCGGAACTAAGCCGTTTTAGACACACCCTAATAAAATATGATAAAATGGCACATAAATCGACTTTAATCATATAATTATAGAAAGATAACTTCCAGTAAAATAAGTGAGTTTCGCAATTACCTAACATATGAATTATAAGGAGGAATTGCATGAAGATAGCAGTTGATGCAGGCCATGGTTATGATACGCCCGGAAAACGTACGCCCCCGTTAAAAAAAGACCTTGATATGAATAAGGATGGTATTATTGATATAAAAAAAGGGGAAAGCCTTAGAGAACATGTTGCCGCAGTAGGAGTAGCGTATTTACTGATACAGGAATTAAAGCGGTGTGGCTTCGATACTCTTATGGTGGGGTTTAATGATAACAATCCCAAAGACGATAAAGATATACCTTTAGCGACCAGGCAAAGAAGTGTTGTAAATGCAAAATGTGATTATTCTGTTTGTATACATTTTAACGCGTTTGGAGATGGCACCTCCTTTAATTCAGCAGAAGGGGTAGAAATATATATCCATGATAAATATGCGAAAGCTTCCAATAAATTTGCCAAAGCGATTCTTAAGTATCTGATAAAGGGGACGAAGCAAAAAAACAGAGGAATTAGTAAACAAAGTCTTGCCATGTGCAATTGTAACAGTTTAAATGTAAAGGCTGCCATCCTGGTAGAGTTGGCCTTTATGACAAATGAAAGGGAGGCAACCACAATGGTAGGAAATGCTGTGTTTTGGAAAGAGGCGGCGCAGGAGATTTGTATGGGCATTTGCAGTTATACCGGAGTAAAATATGTAAAAGAGTTTACTATACCGACAAAAACCATTAATAAAAAAGCGTCAAAAGAAAATATTATATGGTTACAGCAAAAATTAAATGCATTAATGACGGGAGAAAGCTTTATACCATTAAAAACCGATGGGGTATACGGCAGCAGAACAAGAATAGCAGTCTTAATCTATTGGGAAAAACTCGGTTGGAACCAGAACGGCAAAAACAATGGCTGGAACGCAGGTAAAGGTACCATTGATGCTCTTGCAAAAGGAAGAAAAGTGTGAAAAATATTTAAAAGCCCGGTTTTTTTAATACGTATATGAAATATACTTTTCTTACGTATTTCTTAAGAATTAGGGCTTTTTCCCATTAAGAATCTTTCTCTTTTCACTTAAGATTGTGATTTTAGTCTTAGGAGGCAATGTTATACATAGCGGAAATAGGGAAATTGTGCTATAGTATAAAATAATCCAAAAACAGGAGGTGTTATGATATGGAAACCCAGATGGGAACTTTTATGAAGTTTATACACATAGCAGATATCCATCTTGGTGCGAAACCGGACAGGGGATATCCCTGGAGCAGTTTACGGGAAAAGGAAATTTGGGAGAGTTTTGAAGGCATTATAGAGGAATGTAATAAAAAACAGGCAGACCTTTTACTAATTGCAGGAGACTTGTTTCATAAACAGCCATTGCTTAAAGAACTAAAGGAAGTGAATTATCTCTTTCAGAAACTAAATAAAACCAGAGTGGTATTAATGGCGGGAAATCATGATTATATCGGAGAAGATTCAAACTACCGTGCGTTTTTATGGGCAGATAACGTGCATATGCTCTTTGATGCATCCATGGATAGTATCTATTTGGAGGAAATAAACACTGAGATTTATGGGTTTAGCTATCATACCAGAAATATTATAGAATATAAATATCATCAGGTAGCGCCCGGATGTGAGGAAAGAATTAATATTTTATTAGCGCATGGAGGAGATGAAAAAAATGTTCCCTTTGATAAAAGAGTCCTACAGGAAAAGGGCTTTGATTATATTGCATTAGGTCATATCCATAAGCCTCAGAAACTAGGAGAGAGAATGGCTTATGCCGGCTCTTTGGAACCAATGGATAAAAATGAAGTTGGTGATAGAGGTTATATATATGGAGAGATTAACAAAGAAGATAACCAATCGGATATTAAATTTGCTTTTTATCCTTTTGCAAAACGCCGATACTTTAAGGTTGAGCTTGCCATAACACCGGATATGACGGATGGGAGCGTAACGGATACTTTAAAGGGGCAGATAAGGGAATCCGGCAGTCAGAATATGTATTGTTTTCGTCTAACGGGCAACCGGGACAAGGACATAACCTTTCATAAGGAAAAATATTATACACTGGGAAATATTATAGAAATCACCGATGAAACAGTACCCGACTATGACTTTGACGAATTGTTAAGAGAGAATCGGGACAATCTTATTGGCTTGTACATTGAAAAGATAAAGGAAGAAAGCCATCAGGACAATATAACACAAAAAGCATTGTACTATGGGATGGAAGCACTTTTAGGAGCGAAAAATTAATTATAGGAGCAGAGTAACTTGAGATTTCAGGAATTACGATTAAATCATTTTGGAAAGTTCCATAATAAGACCTTAACCCTAAAAAATGGTATTAACCTTATATATGGGGAGAATGAGGCAGGGAAATCTACCATACACTCCTTTATTAGGGGAATGCTCTTTGGAATTGAGAAAACCAGAGGCAGAGCCTCGAAGGAAGATTTATATACGAAATACCAGCCCTGGGATTCCCATGGTTTTGGTGGAAGTATGGATTTTATAGCAGGTGATAAAAAGCTGCGTATTATCAGGAACTTTGACAAAAACAATAAAAGTACCAGCATATTAGATCTGGAAACCGGCAGGGAGCTTACAGCAAGCAATCAGGAGCTGGCAGCATTGTATGAAGGCTTAACAGAGGCGGGTTTTCGTAATACCATAAGCATTGAGCAGTTAAAAGCCCGTACGGACCAGGAACTGGCCTATGAGGTCAGAAATTATATTGCTAATCTTTCACTTACAAAAAGTAAAGAGGTAGATGTAACAAAAGCTTTGGCCTATTTACAGGCAAAGCGAAAAGAACTTTTAGCCCGACTGCCGGGAGAAAAGCAAAAGAAGCTAATGGAAGAAATTGAACTTGGTCTTAAAGCGGAGGAAAGAAAAGCGGAACTGAAAGATAAATTAAAACGTGCCGGACAAGAAGAGCAGTTGCTTATAAAGGCGCAGGAAGAAAAATATCAGAAGCTGCTTACAGACCATTTTCCGAGTCTTGATAGCTACGCTGCTTACTTAGAACAATTCCCTGCAATTGAAGAAAAGTACAGGACATATCAGGATAAAACAAGACAGAAAAAACTTCTTACAGAGAGATTACAGCTTTTGCCAGAGAGCAGTTCTAAGAAGCAGAATATCACCAGTCTAGGAATTCAGGAGGGGATTCATAAGCTGGAAGAGGTTCAAAAAGATATGACGGAGCTTAATAAGACAAAAGAAACGTTCCTTTCACAGGAGTTAGATAGGATAAAGAAACAAGATAAGAAGAAGCGGTTTGTACTAGTAACTACTTTTTTGGCAGGATGCCTCGGTGTAGCAGTATCCCTTATAAGCGGTAATGGATTACTAGCTCCCTTGTGGTCAGTAGTGATAGCAGCAGGAATTATTTATAATATACAGGCGTCTGGTAAAGTTAAGGCGCAGCAGGAACATGTGAGAATTCTAAGCGAGGAGTATGCGAATGCTCTTAACAGCCTGAAAACAGAGGGCATAAATATTTTAAACCAATTTCAGGCAGAAAATCTAATAGCTTTAAGAAAAAGATACGAAGAGGAGTTACGGCGAGAAATGGAGGATGTACATCTGCAAAAGCAGAGGGAGGAGTACAACCGACAATGGAGTGTGTTAAATGAAGAGCTTAAGCAGCTTAATGAGGATATTGCCATATATGTGAGAGGTTTTGGCAACGGGCCATTAATAGACGCATATGGACGAGGAGAACTTGAAAAAGAAGCTTTTATTGACAGTTTGAGGGAATTTGTTGCAAGAGAGAAGAGAAATCTGGTGTATTATAATCAGGAGGGTGCCAGAAGACTTGAGGAGATACGTTTAAAGGAAGAAAAGCTTAAGTGGGAACTTAATCAGTTGGAGGGAAATGAAGAAAGTTTACTGGAGAATCAAGCATTAGCAGAGATTCTGATCAAGGAAGAGCAAGAAATAAATGAAGAACTACAGGCATTAAAATTAGCAATAGAGACCATGAACCGTTTGTCCGTAGATATACACGATAGCTTTGGACAGGAATTAAATCATGTGGCCTCTGGTCTTGCAAAAGAGATAACAAGTGGGAAATACGGTACTATCAAAATAGATGAAAAGTTAAATATGAAAGTAGGGCATGAGGATAATTATTATCTGATTGATCGGTTTAGTTCCGGTACGATGGAACAGATGTATTTTGCGTTACGTATGGCTGTATCTGATATCCTGTATGGAAAAGGTGTTATGCCTGTTTTACTGGATGATTGTTTTGCGCTGTATGATGATGTAAGAACAGCATCTGTCTTAAAGTATTTAGAAGAAAAAAGGGAAGGGCAGATTTTATTATTTACCTGCCACCAAAGAGAAAGAGCTATTCTAGATGAGTATAATATCAATTACCATTATATTAACTTAAATGACGGTTTGACCTAGGGTGTCTGAAAATCTATGCAAGGAAATTAGCCGTTTTCAGACACACACTAAAGGTGCAGAAAGAAATCGAGGATGTTATGGAACAGAAAACAAACAATACCAGGAAAGTTACTACGAATAAGAATACAGTGAAAAAGCATTCTAAAAAGCCTTCGAAAAAACGAAGCCGCTTTAAACGTAAGCTGCGTTGGTTTTTTCTGCTGTTTAGTTTGTTCTTTTCGCTCACAATGCTCGCAGCCTGTCTTATATTCTATGTAAAATACGGGGAAGAGTTTTCAAGTTATCAAAAGCTCGCAAAACAATTGGTAAGCCAATCTGATTTTGATACATTCCGTCAGCAGGAGACCAGTTTAGTGTATGGTAAGGACGGTGAACTCATAACTGCTCTTAAGGGAGAGAAGGATGTTTATTACCTGGATTATAAGGAGATACCTAAGGCAGCAGTAGATGCTATGATTTCCATAGAGGATAAAAAGTTTATGAACCATGGGGGCATTGATCTGCTGGCAAATATAAGAGCGGCCGTTGAGCTTGTTAAGCACAAGGGCGGTATCACCCAAGGAGCAAGTACTATTACCCAGCAGCTGGCAAGAAATATTTATTTATCCAATGAAGTGAGCTATGAGAGAAAATTTAAAGAAATCTTTATTTCAGTAGAGTTAGAGAAAAAATATAATAAATATCAGATACTTGAATTTTATCTAAACAACATTTATTTTGCCAATGGCTTTTATGGCATACAGGCAGCCAGCAAAGGGTATTTCAATAAGGATGTTAACGAACTCAGCTTATCACAAATAGCTTTTTTGTGCGCAATACCAAACAATCCAACCATATATGACCCTTTTGACTATCCGGAGAATACCAGTAAGAGAAGAGACCGTATTCTGTTCCAAATGTATGAGGATGGTAAGATTGCAAAAAGTGAATACCAGGCAGCAGTTAGTGAAGAGATGAAAGTAGTACAGAAGAAAATGACTACCAATAACTATGTGGAGACATATGTGTTCTATTCTGCCGCCAGAGCATTGATGGCACAGCAGGGCTTTGAATTTAAGAATGAATTCGAAAGTGATGAGGATCGAAAGGCTTATGAAGAGGCGTATACAGAGGCCTATAATCAGTGTCATAAGTCCTTGTATTACGAAGGGTATCGTATTTATACCTCAATTGATTTAAAGAAACAGTCAGAGCTTCAACAAGCAGTGGATGATAATTTAAAGGACTATCAGGAGAAGACCAAAGAAGGTATCTATACCTTACAGGGTGCGGCAGTATCGATTGAAAATGAAACAGGCAGAGTTGTTGCAATCGTAGGCGGAAGATATCAAAAAACCACCGGCTATACTCTAAACCGTGGATACCAAAGCTACCGCCAGCCGGGAAGTGCCATAAAGCCCTTGATTGTTTATACACCTGCTTTTGAAAGAGGTTATTACCCGGATACCATTGTTGTGGATGAAAAATTTGAGGGTGGCCCGTCTAATTCCAATAAAAAATATTCCGGAAAAATAACCATAAGAAAAGCAGTGGAGGTATCAAAGAATACCATAGCCTGGAGGTTGTTCGAGGAATTAACGCCGAAGACGGGTCTGTCTTACCTCTTAAATATGGACTTTAAACGGATTGATAAAAACGATTACTACCCTGCTGCTTCCTTGGGCGGATTTACTATCGGAACAAGTCCGGTAGAAATGACGGCAGCCTATGCAGCTATAGAGAATGACGGCATATATCGGGAGCCAACCTGTATTATTACCATTAAAGATTCAGAAGGCAATACCATCGTAAGTGACAGTATCTCTAAAAAACGTATCTATGATACCAATGCAGCCAGGATAATGACAGATGTCTTACAGAGTGTAATGAAAAATGGAACCGGAAAGGGACTGGGAGTTTTAAACATGCCAAGTGCCGGCAAGACCGGAACTACGAACGACAAAAAGGATGGTTGGTTTGTAGGCTATACACCTTACTATACCACCGGTGTGTGGGTCGGTTATGACATGCCCAAAGCCATGGCCCAGCTTTCCGGAGCTACCTTTCCGGGAGGTATATGGAAGCAGTATATGAATGCGATTCATGCTGATTTGGATCTTGTCCAGTTTAAAGCATATGAAGATACCAGACCGCCGGAAGTAACGGAAGCCCCGGAAGAAGAGATAACGGAGGCACCAACGCCCACACCAACGGAAGTTCCTGAGATAACAGAACCACCGGAGGAGATAACAGATGTACCGGAAGAACCCATAGATGATACGGTAGAAGATCCGGATGACTGGGAGGAATGGCCGGAGGATGAAGACCCGGAGGAATCTACAGATACTCCGACCAAATCCCTGGAAGATATTGATAATGAGAATAATGAAGATTGGACAGTTGATGAACAAGGTAATCCGAATGAACAATCCTTGGGTGAACCATAACCAAAGAGTTTGGCGTATAATAGAATAAGACTTATTTACTAATTTTATAGAGTTTAGAAAATGTCATAATTTTCCGATGTAATTTATGGAGAATTATGACATTTTTTGTTATATCATTACCAAAATACAGAGTTAAGTATATGTAATTAGCAGATTCATTGGGAAAGGAGACATATGTTAAAGCGTGATACAAGTATGGAATACCTTAGTTATAGTATGGCTGAGCAGTTTGAGAAGAGCATGAGTCTATTTTTAAATGATTATAATAAGAACAGGACAGAAATAGATTATAACTTTGTGAAAGCAATGGATAAATTATGTGAAAAGTGCATTCAGATGCAGGAAAAAGAAGAAAAGGGTGAGATTGCTGTTATCAGCATTTTTTATCTAAAATCCTCTATTTTAATGGATAAATACCAGTTACAAATTAATCTTTACAATGAAAATTTTTATTTGGATCGAGCTGACTTATTTGGTTTATGGGATATAACGTTTTTAATGAAGTATTTTGCAGAAGATATAAAAAGCATCTATCAAAAAGCGGTACATCATATCGCCCGATTCTCTTATGCAGATTACCAAGAGCTTAAAATGCAGTATGCAGAAGCGTATCATTTTATTCTACAAAAATTCTGCCAGGAAAGAGCAGCAGAAGTTATAAACCTTGCTTCTTATCAAGCTATGAAAAAATGGGAACAGACTATCATAACCTATGGTGGTTTTATGGATAAAGGTGTGTGCATATTTCCTGTAGAACCCATGGAAGGAGCAGGGGTATGAGATACTTCTTATTAAAAGCAGATAAGGGATATACCTATACCCCTCGAATTGTTAATCTCCATACGCAGATTGATGTTAGAGATTTAAAAAAGGGAAGTTATTATAAGATACCAAAGCGATTTTTGCTGCGAATCCAGAGTAATCCAGATACGGTATATACGGATATAATTACACATCCACTATTTTTGATTTCAGACAAAATAAAAAGAGTGTTGGAAAAATATGAACCCAACCTTAATTACAAAGAGGTTATACTTCTTGACCAAGAGTTTGGAAGAGCAGAAAAATACCATCTTCCCACACTGGAAGAATTAGAATGCTTAACACCTGCCAGTGTATTTAATACAGATAAAAGTATATTACATAAAATTGTAATTGATATAAATAAAAGCGGGGATAAATGCATGTTTGCCCTGGGAGAAGTGACAAACCGTTATGTGATTGTAAGACTGGACTTTGTAGAAAGCATGTTAAGGCGAGGTGCCAAAGGGTTTACCTTACAAGAAGTGGAAACTGTGAAAGGAGGGGATTAGATGGCAGAGGAAGAAGAATCTTATCTGGTACGAGGAGCTATGCTCTATTGCAACTGTGGCAGTCATCCAAGGAGATTGAATCTACCAAAGTGTCACGGTGTATATGTATTAAATCATCCGGTAATCAGAGAGGATGATTGCGAGCCAGGCAAGAATATCAGCTATTTTGGAGTGTGTCTGGGAGAAACTCCACCAGCGGGAGCAGAAGAAATACTATTGGATCAATATGTACCGGAGGGAGAGACGGGTACGGGAGAAGAAATTCAAGGGCCTAGATGTGCGCCGGATATTATAGGAAAGTGGAGAAGCACGAACGAAGCAACCTGCGTTTCAGGAGATGGTACAGCGGTAACAACCAATTCCTATCTGGTATGCAGGTGCGGTGGCTTGATACAACCGATAACAAATGGACATGAATATGAGGAATAGGAGTCAAGTTGAAAAACCCAAAGATGTTTTTCAACATCCTGATTTTTACGTGTGCAGAGCACACAGATGGGAGTAAAAATGATTACAAGTGAGAGGATTAAAGTCAGTGGTGGACTTGGAATTACAGAGCTATCAAAGCTTTCTTTTTCTATCAAGCCTAACCAGCATGGCAGTGCTGTTTTACGAGGACGAGTAGATAAACAGAAATATCTGGAAGCATCCAAAGAATCCTTAGAAAGACATATTGTAAAAATAAATATTCTGGAAGAGGATGGAACAATGCCTGTACAGCCAATCTTTTCAGGATTTCCCAAAAGAGTCACTTATTTTGAGGAAAGCGGATTACCTTACGTGGAGATAGAACTTACGTCTGGGACAATTCTATTAGACCGAGAGATAAAAAGCGGCTCTTATCAGGATAGTAGCATGACGTATGCAGATATCATCAAAAAAGCCATAACAGATATTTCGGGAGCCAGTGTAATCTGTAATGTTGGCAGGGATAAGAAACCGCCAAAACCTATGATTCAGTATAGAGAGACGAATTGGGAGTTTGTAAAAAGACTAGCCAGTCATTGTCAGGGGTGTATCTATCCCGAGGTAAGACAACCTCTTCCAAGGTTATGGTTTGGATTTCCGAACACCGGGAAAAAGGTAACCATAGAAAGTACCTCTTATGAAAGCGGAATCAGCAGCCAATTTTTTAAATTGGGAGCTGTAGAAGCAGGTTTAAAACAAGCTGATTTTATGTATTATTCAGTCCATTCTAAGGAGGATTTTAACATAGGTGACACTGCATGGATGGACGGTAAGAATTTAAAAATCTGTCAAAAGAGTGGGGAACTGGTAAGGGGAGAACTTGTCTTTACCTATGTTCTGGGAACACCTAGTTTGACAGCCTTAAGACGAACATACAATCCGGTTTTTGCGGGAATGTCCTTGCTTGGAAAGGTATTATCTGTAAAAGGGGAACGTGTAAAGCTTCATCTGGATATTGATAAGGAGCAGTCAGAAGGTACGGCCTTTGCCTATGACTGGATACCGGATACTGGAAGTGTTATGTACTGCATGCCACAGGTGGGGACAACCGTATCATTATATTTTTCTAATGAAGAGGAGGGCAGTGCACGAGCCGTCAATTGTATTCGGATGGGTCAGGGAGCAAAGGGTACAGCAGCTATGGCAGACAGCAGGAAGAAAAGTCTTACTACAGAGCATGGAAAGGAACTATATCTGGGACAATCAAACATTGGTTTCCAGGCAGAAAAAAGCGGTGTATCGTTAAAGCTTGAGGATGATAAATCCATTTCTTTCGTGAGTAGCAAAAAGATATCCATAGCAGCTCTTGGTAAGGTTACCTTTCGAGGAAAAACAGTAAGTGTAAAATCACCGGTGGAGATGAAACTGTATCGGAGGAAGTAATAAAAACAAGTTATAGTCAATTGAGAAACTGTTAATTTATGTGTCGAAACCAGTCAAAATAACCAAAACCAGGTTCCGATGCAGTGGCAAGTCACCTTTATTTTGGTTATTTTACCTATTTCCAACCTTTAAACTTATTAACGCGCAATTGCCTAAAACAAGTTATCACGAAAGGAGAAAACCATGGATTATGCGGATGAAAAAATCATAGAAGCCATGAATCAATATAAGACGGGTGAGCATGGAGATATTGAGACGGGTATTTATCTAAAAGAACAGCTTTTTCAGTTTGAACGGCAGGAATTTTACGACGGTAAATTCAGTGTCATGTTACCTGCCGATTTTAAAGATATGCCCTTAGAAGCTGCAAAGTTTAAGTATCCGTCAGAGCAAAGACCCAAAATCATTAAAACCAATGAAGAAGGTGACATTAACTTTACGTTTAACTTGTTGGAGGAAGTTGACTTTGAGACAAAGTTTGTAAAAGAAGCCAAGGATGGACTTTATAATATCATAAAAAGGTTACAGCCAGCAAATGTCTTTTATGAAAGCAAAGAAGAAGAGATTGCGGATACCTTAGTGGGATGGTTTGAATTTAAGAGCCATGGACTTGACTGCAAGATATACCAGCTTATGTACTGTATGCCCATTGGTGGGAAGATGCTACAGGGAATCTTTAACTGTAAATATGCAGATTCAAAGCTGTGGAAGCCTATCTTTTTACAGGTGATGAAATCCATACAGGATAATACAAAGGAGGAGCAGGATGCGTGAGGTTAAGATACTATTGTCTCTGGTAAATTTTATTGATATTATAGAGTGCAGGATAACAAAAAGAGTAAATGAGCATGGCAGTGCAGTGATTACCGGACGTATCAAGGAAAAAGCAGAAAGTACGCTACTGAATCATACAGAGGAAGTACGTTATGCCTCCCTGGCCCTTCAGGATGAGGAAGGGGAGAACGAAGTGATTTTTAGCGGAATTGTGGAAAGCATTAAGATACGCACCGAGGCAGGAGTAAAAACGGCAACGGTAACCTTAACAGGAGCCACAAGGCTGCTAGATATTACGGAGCGGACCAGAAGCTTTCAGAATGGGAGCATGACATATGGCGGTGTTCTAAAGCAGGTGACAGGAGCTTATTCCGGGCTTCAATATATTATGGGGGGAAGCGGACAAAGTTCGATCAATGACTTTCTGGTGCAGTATAAGGAAACAGACTGGGAGTTTATCAAGCGAATTTCTTCCCATTCCGGTGGGGTAGTAATGCCTCATTATAAATCCGGTGGAATTAAGTTCTATGTGGATGCTTTTCAAAGTGGAAAAAATAAAAAAATTGAACCGATAACCTATTCTGTGGAAAATGAACTGGATGAGTATTTCCAAAAAAAGAAAAATGGAGTAGAATTAAAGCATAAGGAGGATGCCTGCTATTATACCTTTGAAAGCCGAGAAGTGTATGACTTAGGAGAGGGTCTTACCTTTCAGAACAAGAAACTATATGTACATGAGGTAAGGAGTGAATTAAAGGGTTCTGAGCTTATACATTCCTATCGTTTGAAAACAGAAGGTGGTTTTCAAAATCAAAAGCAGTTTAATACGAAGATAATCGGAGCCTCCTTAGATGGAAAAATTCTTGCCGTTTCTGGAGATAAGGTAAAGGTAAGCCTAGGGATAGATAAAAGTAAGGGCAGTCAAACTGCCAGATGGTTTTCTTTTTCTACGGTATATTCCTCACCGGATGGCTCCGGCTGGTACTGCATGCCGGAGGAGGGTGACAGTGTACGGCTTTATTTTCCTAGTGAAAAAGAGAAGCATGCCTATGTGGTCAGTTCCATCCATGTAGGAAGTGATAGTGAAGCCATCGGGGGTGCAGAAGCAGGTACCAGTGAGAGTGCGGGAGCCGGAGCCGGCATCAGTGCAAGTGCAGGGACAAGTCAAAAGGAAGCCCCTCGGAGCAACCCGGATAATAAGTCTATCCAGAATAAATACAACAAAAAGGTGGAACTGACACCAACTACTATACTGATAACCAATCAGGATGGAATGACCATCAAGTTAGATGATGAGGAAGGCATCAGCATTATCAGCAAAAAGGATATCCTAATCCAATCCGAAGAGAACCTGGAAATCGTAAGCATGCAGGAGAGCATGACAATGGAAGCGGTGGAAGCCCTGGAGTTAATTCAGGGTGATACGAAGATAACGCTTAAGGAAGACATTGTTGTGGAAGGAGCTATGTTAAAGGTGCAATAGCTTAAGGCATGTAGATGGAAAGGGGGAAAGGAATGGGAGAAAGTATGGATTTTTCTGCGTCTGGCGGAACGGTTACAGCACTTACCTTAGGATATGAGTTTAATCTGCTAGGTTCGCTTACAACATTAAGTGGGAAGAAATATCAGGAATTCGAAGAGATAGATGATGCCTTAATTGAGAAGGAAAAACCGAAGGAAGAGAAATTTTCCTTGGGAAAAGTGCTAGGATTTGCTGCGGCAGGGTTGGCAATTGTCGCAGTAGCAGCAGTGACTGTAGCATATGCGGCTTCTGTAGTGGTCAGCGGAGGAGCTACCTTGGCAGCGGCCCCCAGTTTAGTGCCAGCAATTATGGGATTTGGTACATTTGCAGTTGGTTCGATGTATGTCCTAAATAAAGCAAGTCAAGACATCAATGCAAAACATAATAGTAGTCTAAATGACTATATATTTGAAGCTGTAGTTGGAAGCGCTAGAGGAATGATAAGCACAGCAATTTTTACTTATATGGCACCAGCTACCCTAATAAATGTATTTGGGGCTGGCTTTATATCCGGAAATCTAGGTAGTGCATATGAGCAGTTGATGCGAAAGGGTTGTATAGAGCCGTTTCAAGCATTAAAGGAAGGTATACTAGAAGGAGCTTTTGCATCTTTGTTATATGGAGCAGGCAAGTTTATTGGTGGGATTATTAATAAGTTGTCTTCCGCATTTAAAAAGATTCCTAAACAGCCTAGCCTAAGTACAACTGGAAACATAAATAATAGCAATACTAGACCTAATCAGGTGCATCATTTTGCTTCAAATAAAAATTCAAAGTACACTAAGCAGTTTGAAAGTATTGTGAAGAAATATGGATTAAAATTAGATGAGATATGGAATAAAGAACTGATGCCACATCAAGGGAGGCATCCTAATGCATATCATGACTGGATATTGGAGCAACTACAAGAAATTGACCAAATTGCAAATGGAAATAAAGATATCTTTTTAGAATTGTTTGAGAATGTAAAGAATATAGTAAGGGATAACCCGGACATGTTAAGAAAAATATTTTGGAAATAGGAGAAATAATATGCAATATTATAAATTGATGTATAATTATGAAGATTGTAAGAATGCGATGTTTATAAATATTAATGAAAGTGATTTGAGTTTTGACAGGTATGATATTAATAAGGGTGAATTTATAAAGTGCGAAGAAGTAAAAGGAATAATCGAGGAAGGCGAGTCTAATCAAACAGACTATATTTCAAATAATTTATCATGGTTGATTATTAGTGAAAAATTTAAAAAATTATTACAAGATTTTAAGATTGGTAATATTCAGTTTATTCCTGTAGTAAATGTAAATAATGATAAAAATATTGGTTATTTGGTTAATGTTATGAGTAGAGTTGATGCATTTGATGAAAAAAAATCTCTGTGTAAAAAAATAAAATTTAACAAGAATGGTAAGGAAGAAGTTTACTTATCGGTAATTAAATATGTATTAGCAAAAGAAAATATAGGAGATATGGACATGTTTAAAATATTAGGTCATGATATACCATTTTTTGTATCTGAGAGATTAAAAACAGAGTTACTAAATACAAAAATTACTGGTTGTGATTTCCAAAAAGTAAATGTGTCATAAATTTTTAGGCAAACTTGTATTAAGAGATGCAACAAAGTTTAAAGATGGAGCAGATATTATTGCCAAGATTAAATAAAACTGAAGCTAAAATCCTTGAATATATTGCTTCACAAATTCAAATATTTCGGGTAAGCAATGATAGAATTAAAATAAGAGAACTTGCTGGAGAAGAACAGATGGCATGTGTAGTTCATATCGGTTCTTATGGTAAGTTAAGTCTGGCATATACAGCAGTTTTAAAATGGATAGAAGATAATGATTATTCCATTACAGGACCACAGAGAGAGCTTTATTTAAAGGGAGAATGGGATTGCATTAAGGAAGAAGATTATGTTACGGAAATACAATTTCCTATATCAAAATAGTTAATATAAGAGGAAAGGGGCTGTAAAAAAACTCCCCTAAAAGAAAAATCGCTGAGGTCATGAGACTTCAGCGATTTTTTGGTATAATTAATTATGCAAATAAATAAAAACACCAATGATAATTATACAGTACGTCAGCTGAAATTACCATTGGAAATCGAAAAATTAATTAATATATCTGATCCAGTATACACGTTCTGTGAGGTGATGGATCACATCGACCTATCAAAATATTTTGTAGAGAAAGGCTACAGAACAGGTCGTCCAAGATGTGATGAACAGAAACTCCTTAAAGTGATACTCTTTGCCTTCATGGAGCACGGAATTAGTTCTCTGCGTGAAATAGAAAAACTCTGTAGGAATGATATACGATACCTGTATCTTCTTGATGAGATGAAGGCTCCTTCTTTTGCGACCTTTGGCAATCTTATACGCAATGAACTAACAGATTCCATAGAACAGATTTTTATTGACTTAAACAGTTACATTTTTGAAAAGGAGCATGTGGACCTGGAGCATACTTACATAGATGGAACAAAAATGGAAGCGAATGCCAACCGATATACCTGGGTATGGAAAAAGTCTTGTACAAAAAACCGAGGAAAGGTTTATGAAAAGATATCCACGCTAATTGATGCAATGAACCAGGAAGTATTAGGATATTTCGGTGTAAAACTTGATAAGAGAGATGAGTATGCTGTCGAATATGTATCTGAACTCTTGGAAATGTACAAGAATGCAACAAATCTGGTGGAATCCACGTTTGTATCTGGTTGTGGTCATAGAAAAAGCCTTCCGCAAAAACAATATCAGGAATTAGAGGGGTATCTAGAACGATTAAAGACATATGCACATCATATAGAAGTTTGTGGCGATGAAAGAAACAGTTATTCCAAAACCGATCACGATGCCACTTTTATGCGCATAAAACGGGATTATATGGGGAATGATCAGCTTCTCCCAGCGTACAATCTACAGACCGCTGTCTGTGATGAATATATAGCGGTAGTTGATGTAAAACCATATGCATCAGATATGGAATGCTTTGTTCCTTTGATGGAAAAATTCAATGAAATCTATGGTCATTATCCAAAGTATCCAGTTGCAGATGCAGGCTATGGTTCCTATAATAACTATCTTTACTGTGAAGAGCATGGGATGGAAAAATATATGAAATTTACCATGTTCAAAAAAGAAACATCCGATAAGAAGTATCATGAAAATCCATATCGCGCAGTCAACTTTAAAAGAGACGAGAATGGAAATTTAATATGCCCAAATGGAAAGACTTTTCACTTTAAAAGCAAACAACATGTCTATAAAAACAAATACAGCAGAACCGAAGAAATCTATGAATGCAAATCATGTGAAGGCTGCCAGTTTAAAAACGATTGTTGTCCTAAGGCAAGCAAAAATAGAACTATTCGAATGAATCAGGAATTAACATCAATACATCAAGAGGTAATGACAAATCTTGAATCAATACATGGCGCACTGTTGAGAATGAATCGTAGTATTCAAGCGGAAGGAACCTTTGGTATTTTAAAATGGAATAAATCCTACAAAAGATTATTTCGAAGAGGTGAGAAAAACGCAATTCTTGAACTCACACTGATTTCTTGTGGTTTTAATCTTTATAAATATCATAATAAAAAACAGAGAAACAAGTTGGCTGCTTAAAATCCAAGAACTATACTCACAGCTTTATTAAGTGCACGCTTTTTTATGGAAAAATCAATCATAATCATAAAAAATAAATAAAAAAAAGAAGAATCACCAGAACCGGCATCTGTCGGAACTGGCGATTCTTAATTAAGGACTTATTTTACAGCCCCTTTCCTTGTAAGCATAAAGTAAGGTTCTTACTTCTTATATTTATTTAAAATGTTCTGAATACGTTCGGTAGGACTTAATAATTTACTAATGGAGGAGTCGTGGTTTAAGGTATCGATTAATAAAGCAACATATTTACTCATATCCACGTTAATATAGTAAGGTCTTGCTAATAATTCTTCTGTCTGATACACTAGGTTAGTAGTAAGCACTCTATCAATTAATCCTTGCTCGTAAGCTTCGTCAAACTTTTCTAAACCGTTTGTAAATAGACCAAAGGTAGATGCCACAAAGATTCTGCCGGCTTTACGTCTCTTTAACTCTTTTGCTACGTCAATCATGCTTTCTCCAGAGGAAATCATGTCATCAATGATAAGCATATCTTTGCCTTCGATATCACTTCCTAAGAATTCATGAGCAACGATTGGGTTGCGTCCGTTAACGATAGTAGTGTAATCACGACGTTTATAGAACATACCAAGGTCAACTCCCATTACATTGGCAAAGTATACAGCCCTGTTCATGCCGCCTTCATCCGGGCTGATTACCATCATATGCTCTGCATCGATGTTAAGGTCAGGTACATTGTTAATTAAAGCTTTAATAAACTGATAAGTAGGCTGAACTGTCTCAAAGCTTTTTAAAGGAATTGCGTTTTGTACCCTTGGGTCATGAGCATCAAAGGTTAAGATACTTTCTACACCCATGTTGGTTAATTCCTGTAGTGCAAGTGCACAGTCAAGAGATTCTCTGGTACTGCGTCTGTGCTGTCTGCTTTCGTATAAGAAAGGCATTATTACCGTAATTCTGCGGGCTTTCCCTCCTACAGCAGCAATAATTCTTTTTAAATCCTGATAGTGGTCATCGGGAGACATATGGTTTGTTTGACCACATACACTGTAGGTTAGACTGTAGTTACAAACGTCCAAAAGAAGATAAAGGTCAGAACCTCTGACAGATTCCCTGATTACGCCTTTTGCTTCTCCGGTACCAAATCTGGGACAGCACGCGTCGATAAGGTAAGAGTCACGCTGATAGCCGGAAAAGGCTATTGTTGAGGTATGTTCGCTTTCTCTTTCCTTTCTCCATTCCACAATGTAGTCATTTACTTTCTGACCCATAGCTTTACTGCTTTCCAAAGCAATAATTCCTAAAGTTCCCACGGGAATCGTTTCTAACATATTTTCTTGCTGCGGCATTCTTATTGACCTCCAATGAAATTTAAAAGCACTTAGAGAACCTGTATTTTAACATCCAAAAAAATCCTAAAAGCACTTATTGTTATATGTTTCGTAAAATGTCCATTAACGTTATACCATTAACCAGAAAGTTAGTCAAGGCTAAATGTAAAGAATGGCACATTTATGTCCTACGGGAAGTATTTCCTGTTAAAATAGTTTTTTAAGTCGAATATCCTCGCCAACAATCTTTAGCAGGGAATAATTACTGGCAATCCTTGAAAAAACACGTTCACTGTATATGGTGTTAATATTATCCAAAGAAAGGTTTGTAGAAATTATGGTCGATTTTCTTCTTAAAAATCGTTCATTAATACATAGATATAATTGTACATTCACAAAGGAGTTATTTAGCTCCGTACCTAAATCGTCTATGATAAGCAAATCACAATCAAGGATATAATCAAACTGATTCTGAAACTCATAAGACTCTTCTCCTTTTGCAAACTTATTTTTTTCCAGTATATCAAATAACTGAAAAGCAGTCAGATATATAACAGTAAAGGCGCGGTCGAGCAGTTCCCTTGCAACACAATTTGCCAAAAAAGTTTTGCCTACTCCGGTATTTCCGTAAAGTAAGAGATTGTTATACTCTGTTCCAAAGTTATCTATAAAATTCCGGCATATCTCAACCACCTTCTTAATGTTTTCTCTGGGAGACATACGAACACTGGGATCAGTGTAATCACCGGAATAGTAATCATATGAGAAGGTGTTAAAATTCTCTCTTACGATGGCAGTTTTTATATTGGACTGGGAATATACAATATCCACAATAGCCTGTTTAAAGCAATGACATTTTTCATTACCGATATAACCTGTATCCTTACAGTCCGGGCAATGGTGCTTAAGTTGTAGGTAGTCTTCAGGAAATCCGTGTTGTTCTAACAATGCCTTTCTTCTTGCCTCAGCTTGCTCCGTCAGTTTCTTAAGCCTTGGCATAGGTTTGCCGTCACCCATTAAAAGCAGTTTGGCACTGCTTACAGCGCAGGTAACTACCTCATCATCAATTTCCTTTAATTCCGGAATAGCGGCATAAGCCTCTGCGATACGAGTGTCCTGATTATGCTTGTTCGTAAGCTGTTTCGTATCATATTCCCGCAAAATCTTATTATATTGATAATTTTTTAAGGGCATACTAATCTCCATTCTTCCAAAATCTGCGAAAAACTATTTTATTGTTTATGTAACAGCCGCTGTTCCATGGAGGAATAATCCTCTTCGGTATAAGTGCGCTGGGGAAAGGCATTAAAGCGGTTATTTGCCGGTTTTTGCTGGGGAGCAGCCTTTACTTGGCCAGCTCTTGCGGCAGATAGTTTTTGATGTTCCGCATCCAAAGGTGCAATATTTGATAATTCCTTAACACCTTTTTTGTTCCAGTTTTCGAGGATTTTATCTGCATATTTAAAGTCTGGCTTCTGTGTTTGTAGAATAGTTCGGTTGCAGGCTTCTACTATTATGTCTATGGTGAAACCGAACTTATTCATCCATTTACTGATAAGTTGTTTTTCAATCTGTCCGGGTGCCCGGTTTAATCCAAAAGCTTTATTAATTGCATTATAATTGTTGTTATACTGGGTGGTAGCGGCTTCTGCCTTCTCTACTGTATCAATTCCCTCCTCTGCCCAAGATAAGGCAACTGCTTCTATGTAGGAAGGATTCTTTTTGTTTTTAGAGACACAATATTCATACAGGTACATTATAAGCTCTGCGGAAAAGTCAAGACTTTCATAAAGATATAAAATTAATTGTAAATCCATAGGCTTTATAAGTCGTTCTAAATAGATTTCAATAATGTTTAAGAGCCATTTCACTTCATCTGCTTCCGTAAGCTGTTTTATCTGTGCTTCAGAATAGGTTGGCTTTTCAAAGGTTCTATGTGGAATTGAAGGTGTTTTGGTAGCCGCAGACTCAGCCATAGTGTATTCCTCCACAGAAACGGTAGGAACAACCGCAGGTTCAGCCTCTATGGAAAGAACTGTATTAGTATGTGTTGTGCTGTAAATATTATTTATGGTGATGGAATCAATATCGTTCTTAGAATTCTTGGTAAGGGTTACCAGGTTTTCTTTTTCCCAATAGCTAAGAGCACGAATGATGTCTTTTTCTGTTTCATCCAGCCGGTCTGCTATGTTAGAAATGGTTATCTCGATATCAGCGAAGCTGTTCATGCACCGAAGAAGATACAGATATACTTTTACATACGTGCCGTTTGCTGATGGCATGTAATTGTCAATAAATATATTGGGTATCAAGGTGGTATCCGGAACACTATTGGAACTTACTCTAATCGTACTCATGTATACATTCACACTCCATTCATTTTCCTTATGTCACGGTCATTATAACACAGGTAACTAAGGTTTTAAATAGCTGAAATTTAGCGAAAGGGTCTTATCATCGTCTGTGTGGATTTTGTGGATAATGTGGATAAACCTGTGTATTGTTATTGTAAAATAATGTATTTTTGCGAAAAAGTCAATAATAATCAGTATCTGCGGACAAGTAAGAGTTCTGTGAGTAGAAATAATTATGTGAACAAAAAAATCCACAACCTTATCACAGGGGAATTGTTGATAAGATTGTGGATAATGTGGATAACTATTCACCTAAGAGTGATTCTCCAATGGTTACAACGTCTCCGGCGCCCATAGTTATCAACAAGTCGCCGTTAGTACAATTTTCTAATAAAAAATTTTCAATTTCATCAAAACTCTCAAGATAGTAAGCTTCCTTACCAATTTTGAGCAGTTCAGCCTGCAAATCTTTGGAAGAAATATCACCTGGGTTGTTTTCTCTGGCAGCGTAAATATCTGCAAGTACAACTTTGTCTGCGAGGGATAAAGCTTTGGCGAATTCCGTTAAGAATGCTTTAGTACGGGTATAGGTATGGGGCTGGAAAACACACCAGGTAGTTTTATGTGGATAATTTTTTGCCGCAGTTAAGGTTGCAGTTACCTCAGTAGGGTGGTGTGCATAATCATCAATAACAGTAACTCCGCCTATAGTACCCTTATACTGAAAGCGACGCTCGGTACCGGTGAATAAAATCAGTGCATCTTTTATCGTTTCCAAAGGAATATTAAGACTTCTTGCCAATGCAATGGCCGGCAGGGAGTTGGATATATTATGAATCCCAATTACCTTTAAGTCAATGTGAATTAAAAAGCTGCCGTTTTCGTATAAGTCATAGTGACCGTAGCCGAATTCATCATAGGTTATATTAGCAGCATGAAAGTGAGAGGCAGCTCCTGGTACTGTAGTTGTATTGGCATCCGTACTGTAGGAGATAAATGGACATGCAAGATCTTTTGTCAAGTAAGAAAGATTCTCAATCTCACCATTTACAATCAAAAGACCGTTTTCCGGCAGCCGGTCTGCAAATTGTCGAAAGGAAAGATAGATATCGTCAATATCTTTAAAAAAGTCCAGATGCTCTGCTTCAACATTTAATATAATGCTTCTGGTAGGATTGAATTTAAGAAAGCTGTTGGTGTACTCGCAAGCCTCAGTAATAAAATGTTCTGATTTTCCAATGCGGATATTACCGCCTATGTTGTCTAAAATTCCACCAAGAGAAATGGTTGGATCAAGCCCTGCTTCCATCAATATCAGTGATATCATAGAAGTGGTAGTCGTTTTGCCATGTGTACCGGCTACGGCAATGGCATCACCGAAGTTAAGCATTACCTGCCCAAGTAGTTCTGCCCGGTCTATCATGGGGATATCTTTTAAAAGTACCTCCTGGTACTCGGGATTATTTTCTTTTACCGCAGTGGTGTAAACAACAAGTTTCATATCAGTTGTAATATTAGCTGCCCGCTGTCCTAAAAAAACTTTAATTCCCAAAGCTTCCAGATGGTCAGTGATTTTACTCTTATGAGCATCAGAACCGGTGACCTGAAAACCCATCGTATGTAGAAGTTCAGCCAGGCCGCTCATACTGATGCCGCCTATGCCTATAAAATGTACCTTCATTGGATTTTTAAAATTAATATGATACATAGTTTTGACACTTCCTATCTTCATGATTATTTTTTACGGTTTATATAAATAGTTCAATTATAAGTATCGCTATCTATAAGCTATTATAATCATTTCATATGAAAATACAATTAATTTTTGCATACCTCCATGATATGATACTTTTTTATGAATGGAACTTGGTTCATTAGAACTTTTCAAAGAGTTTCTCCCCATAAAGGCAAAAGAAGCAGAAAAGAGGCATGATTAGAGGGAACTTTAAAAGCCGGTTTAGCAAATGGTTTGCTGTATGGTAAAAAATGTGTATATATATTCAATGAAAAAGTCGAATTATGTAGTGCTAATGAACTATTATTCGACAATGCCGAGCTATTGGTAGCAAAACTATTGAAATTTACAGTATATTACATTTTTATTAAAATACAACTTATTTTGTCGAATGTATGTATATATATACGATTAAATTAATAAAAATAACAAATAATTGATTGGAAAATCCGAAAATTTTAGTAAATATTTTAGAAAAATCAATAGAAACCCATAATTTACTATTATTAATTAGATATAATGCTAAATTTATAATATTTTTTATCAAAATATTTGTAAAATTTATTCACATTTTTGTAAAAGAATGTTATAATGATGTCAAACGATATGACAAGAGGTGATTACGTGATAAAAATGAATAAATCTGCGAAAATTTTAGCAGAGCGAAAAGGCCGTAAGCAAAAACTATTGCCGAAAAACTTGGACAAGCTGGTCTTACAAACTTTATTTTTTGGAGCCGTGATACCTTATGGGTAATCAGGCTGCATTATTATAAGCAGCTATAGGATTTAAAGCAAGTTACAAAGGGGAATATAAATCCACTTTGACACTATAACAAAACACATATTTTAAAGGGGGATATACTCAATGCAGATTACAGATGTTCGTGTACGTAAAGTGAGTAAAGAAGGAAAAATGAAGGCAGTGGTATCCATTACTATGGATAATGAATTCGTAGTTCATGACATTAAGGTTATTGAAGGTGAAAAAGGGCTGTTTATCGCAATGCCCAGCAGAAAAGCAGGAGATGGTGAATACCGCGATATTGCACATCCTATCAATTCTGAAACCAGAGATAAGATTCAAAAAATCGTTCTGGAAAGTTATGAAATAGCCGCAGAAGAATATGAAGAGAAAATAGAAGCTTAATATTTTAGCTGCAAAAGAAACGTAAAAAAGTCCCGGATAACTTAAGCGTTATGTTAAAAGTATTAAAAACTTTGAACATATTGCAGAGGTTCTGGGATTTTTTTAGTCTAGGTATGAGAGCTAGGTTTAAAATTGGTTGGACTTCGAGCAAATCGCAGGCATGTAGGTTGGTGTGAAATAAAGGACAATTTTACACGTTGAATAAAGATTGCGTTAGCATACATGCCTAAGGTATAATACTAATAAAACATAAGTTTTTATGTTCATGAAATAAGCAGGAAAACTTATATAGGAAAGGTATAGATGAATTACATAGAGTATCAATGTTAGGAGATGGTGCATGAGGAAGGTGTTTCGGTTTTTATTTTGGGTATGTCTGTTGGGATTATTTCTATATACCATTAATGAAAGATATAATATTACCGGTTATCTTATGAAAACAGAAAATCTTTCTCAGGCTGAGAGTGAAGAAGCTTTTATTGCCCAGGTTAGAGAAGCTATGCTATCGGGAGATGAAACACTGAAGGTTCAGTATGTTGGGGAAGTAGAAGCGATGGAATGGTTTACGGAAGAAGTAATTGACCGAGTCTACCGTATAGATAAAGAAGAAACAACCAGTGACTATGATTACCTTCGTTACAGGACAAATAGTATTTATGCCCATATAGTTGGGTTTGGAAATACTATGACTGTAAACTATGAATTTGAATACAATGAAACAGCGGAAGAAACCTATTTGGTTGATGAGCTCATAACAAAACTTTTTGAAAAATGGGATATTATGAACTTAAGTGATTATGATAAGATTAAGAAAATTCATGATTTTATTGTTGCGAATGCTTCCTATGACACGGACACCAAGAATTATTCTGCATATGATAATCTGATTAACAAAAAATCCACCTGTCAGGGCTATATGAGTGCTGCCTATAAAATGTTTACAAAAGCAGGGATTCCCTGTCGGATTGTTACAGGCATTGGTAATAGTGACAGCCATGGATGGAACATTGTGAAGCTTCAGGGAAAGTGGTATAACATAGACTGCACTTGGGATGACCCATTGACCTTAAGTGGTGAAGAAATGGTTGTTTATGATTATTTCTTAAAGTCTGATGCTGATTTTCCGGGGCATCAACGAGATGAGGAATTTCGCACAAAGTATTTTTATGAAACATACGTTATGTCAGAAGAGTCGTATACAGAGAAGGAACCATAAGTGGTCTGCATTTATGGAGGTTAGCCTCGCAAGCAATAATAAATCTTAAGAACAATAATTTGTGTTTCTACGCGTAGATTCTAAGTGTAATAATTGGTTGCCATGTAACCTGGAATACATTATAATAGAAATATTCAACAATCGTTTCTAAAAGAGCAGAAGGGTACCGTAAAGTAAAATGTCTGATATGAATGTAAGGGAGACATTTTACAATTTACGGTGCCCTGGTGTGCCTATTTTCAGTTTGAAAGGAAGGTTTTTATGTGGCAGAATGAAATGAAGGCTAAGACAGAACTATTTACAGAAAATTATCAGGAATTGAAGCGGAACTTTCGCTTTGAATATGGTCCTATGCATTATTTGGGAGCGTTGCTGTATGCAAATGAAGATAAAAAAGTCAGAGTGGAAAGTATAATAAATGCCAAGGATATTATAAAGCGCAATACGTCATTTTTTTCTGCCTTTAAAGATGCAGCATTTTTTGCCCTTGCCGCTATGCTGTCCTTGGAGGAGACGCCGGAAGATGTTTTTAAAAAAACAGTAATTATCTATGATGATATGAAGGCAGCTGGTTTTTATGGCTCTCCATATTTGACACTGGCGGCTTTTAACATTGGCAGGAATCCATCTGTTGATACGAAGGCTCTGGTGAGAAAAACCAGAGAGTTTTATGATGCTATGAAACAGGAACACAGATTCTTAACCTCTGTAGATGATTATGGTTATGCGGCCATGCTGGCTACTTCTGATTTAGAGGTGGAAAGTACCATACGTGAAATGGAAGCTTGTTATAAATTATTACAGAATTATTTTGGCAAAGGAAATGCTCTGCAATCCCTAACGCACATTTTGGCGCTTGGCGAAGAAGCCGCCGAAATAAAATGTAAAAGAGTTGTAGATATCTATGAAGTCCTAAGCAGGAAGGGGTGTAAACCAAGTAAATACAGCCAATTATCTGCCTTAGGAATTTTGGTATTGATTTCAAAAGATGTGGAAACCATAACCGAAGAGATAAAAGCTGTATACGAAATGCTCCTTGAGAAAAAAGGGTTTGGAAATTGGAGTATTTCAAGACACGACCGTGTCATGTATTCGGCGGCACTGGTTTCGAACGTATATATCACAGACATTGTAAAATCCTCTTTAAATGTAAGTCTTTTAAGTGCAGTAACTAATATTGTAGTAGCTCAGCAGACAGCCGTCATCTGTGCAACCACCAGTGCTGTTGTAGCTTCTGCATCGTCCTCAAATTCATAAGGATGTAAGGGTGCATAAAAACGGTATAGTTCGGAACAGAAGCGCTTCAAATAATGGATGGAAAAGCAGGTGTATGAAGAGCGTTTGTGTATTAAGAGGTATGTATCAAAGACAGAAAGAAAATATAGGTGTTAGATTTGAATAAAGCGATTCAACCCCTTGATTTTATGCGTCAAAAAGTCGCAGATGGGAGCTAAATATGTATATAATCGTAGGATTGGGTAATCCAACCAGGGAATATCAGGCAACCAGGCATAATGTTGGATTTGATGCCATAACCAGGCTCTCGGATGACTACAATATTCCACTCAGTTTAAAAAAACATAAAGCAATATGCGGAACAGGTTATATAGGAAGTGAAAAAGTAGTGCTGGCACAGCCTCAGACCTATATGAATCTAAGCGGAGAGAGTGTCCGGGAACTTGTTGATTTTTATAAAGTATCTACTGAAAATGTAATTGTTATATATGACGACATAAGTCTGGAGCCGGGACAGCTTCGCATTCGAAAAAAGGGTAGTGCCGGAGGGCATAATGGAATTAAAAGTATTATTGCCCATTTAAATACACAGGAATTCCCTCGAATCAAAGTTGGTGTAGGTGATAAGCCTGCCGGCTGGGATTTGGCAGATTATGTATTGTCCAGATTTACAAAAGAAGAAGAACCTATTATGAGGGACGCCCTTAGGAAAACCTCTGAGGCAGTCAAAGACATGCTCTTAGATGGAATCGAACCGGCCATGAATCTCCATAATCGAAAGTAATAGAAGTCTAAGAAAAATAAAAGGAGGCAGCATTTTGAAGACCTTTACCACCCCTCTGAAAGAGTTGAGGGAGTATAATGACATAAAGGACAACTTAAAGCTGAAAAATACCCCTATTCAGGTAACCGGGTGCATTGATTCGCAAAAATGTCATCTAATCAGCGGTTTAAGTGAAGACTATCCCTGGAAGTTAATCATAACTTATAATGACATAAAAGCGAAGGAAATCTATGAAGATTATAAGCTATATGATAAGAATGTTTTTATCTATCCTGCAAAGGACATTATATTTTACAGTGCTGATATTCATGGCAATGCCATTGTCAGAGATCGTCTGAAAATACTAAAGCGTTTACTTCAAAAAGAACCGGTTACAGTAATTACTACCCTAGACGGAGGAATGGATCGTATTCTTCCTTTAGAATATCTAAAAAAGCGGATAATACTGCTTGAAGAAGGCGGAAGTCTTGATTTAACCAAGTTACAGGCAGAACTTATACACCTAGGATATGAGCGGCAGGGTCAGGTAGAAGGGCCTGGAGAGTTCGCAGTAAGAGGGGGTATCTTAGATATTTTTCCGCCGACAGAGGAATGTCCGTACCGAGTTGAGCTTTGGGGAGATGAAGTAGATTCCATCCGTTCCTTTGACATAGACAGTCAGAGGTCAATTGAAAGGATATCTTCTATAAGTATTTACCCGGCAGCAGAAATGATATTAACGGAAGACCGGTTGTTGATGGGTCTTAAAAAGATTGACGAGGAAAAGAAGGAGCACGTTAAGAAATTAAGGGAACAAATGAAAACCGAAGAAGCAGCAAGAATTCATGATATTATTGAAGAATTCAGGGAAAATATTGAAAGCTTCCAAGGTTCAGTTGGTATAGATAGTTTTATCAGGTATTTCTATGATAATACCGTATCCTTTTTTGACTATTTTAAAGAGGAATCCATTGTGTTTTTGGATGAGCCGGGTAGAATCGGGGAAAAAGGAGAAGCAGTTGAAAACGAATTTCGTGAAGGCATGATTGGCAGGCTCGAGAAAGGTTATATACTTCCCGGGCAAAGTGATGCTATTTATGGTTATAAGGAATTATTAATTAACTTAAGTCATAAAACCTTATTGCTGTTAAGTACTATGGATCAAAAGACAGCATACTTTAACGTAAAAGGAAAGTGGGATTTTACAGTACGCTCTGTAAATCCCTATAATAACAATTTTGATATATTGGTGCAGGATTTAATAAAGTGGAAAAAAAGCGGTTACAGGGTACTTTTATTATCTGGCTCCAGAACTCGTGCGAAACGTCTGAGCGAGGATTTAAGGGAGCATGAACTGAATGCCTTTTACAGTGAGGATATGGATAGAATCATCCAAAAGGGAGAGATTATGGTTGCGGGCGGTAATCTCCACCGAGGATTTGAATATCCTCTGATAAATCTTGTTATTATATCGGAGAGTGATATCTTTGGTGCTGAAAAGAAAAAACGTAAGAAGCGAAAGGAATATGACGGGAAAAAGATACAAAGTTTTACAGACTTAAATATTGGGGATTATGTAGTCCATGAAAACCATGGTCTTGGAATCTATCGTGGAATTGAAAAGATAGAGGTAGACAAGGTAACAAAGGATTATATGAAAATTGAATACGGCGGAGGAGGCGTGTTGTATATTCTTGCAACAGGCCTTGATGTTATACAAAAATATGCCGGGGCGGATGCCAAAAAGCCCAAGCTAAACAAATTAAATTCACCGGAGTGGAAGAATACTAAGACCAGGGTAAAAGGTGCTGTTAAAGAAATTGCAAAAGAGTTGGTTGCACTTTATGCTACAAGACAGGAAAAAAGCGGTTATCAGTTTGGACCGGATACGGTGTGGCAGAATGAATTTGAGGAGATGTTTCCGTATGAAGAAACAGACGATCAGTTAAGAGCCATTGAAGATACGAAACGGGACATGGAGAGTACCAGAATTATGGATCGCTTAGTATGTGGGGACGTTGGGTATGGAAAGACAGAAATTGCCATAAGAGCAGCTTTTAAAGCAGTGTCGGATGGGAAACAGGTAGTATTTCTAGTGCCAACTACCATCCTGGCTCAGCAGCATTATAATACCTTTGTACAACGTATGATGGATTTCCCTGTAAGCATAGATATGCTGTCCCGGTTTAAAACTCCCGCTCAGCAAAAGGCGGTGATAGAACGGGCTAAAAAGGGAAGCTTAGATATATTAATTGGAACCCACCGGGTATTATCAAAGGATATCAAATTTAAAAATTTAGGGCTTCTTATGGTTGATGAAGAGCAGCGTTTTGGAGTTACCCATAAGGAAAAAATCAAGACAATAAAAGAGAATATTGATGTATTGACTCTTACTGCAACACCTATTCCAAGAACCCTTCATATGAGTTTAATCGGTATACGTGACATGAGTGTATTAACAGAGCCACCTGTTGACAGAATACCTATACAGACCTATGTATTAGAGCATAATGAAGAAATTATCAGAGAAGCCATTCATCGTGAGCTGGCAAGAGACGGACAGGTATATTATGTTTATAACAGGGTAAATGGTATTGATGAAATTGCAAGTAAGATAGCCAGACTGGTACCAGAGGCCAATGTTTCCTTTGCTCATGGACAGATGAGTGAGAGGGAGCTAGAGCGGATTATGTTCGACTTTATTAACGGGGAAATCGATGTCTTGGTATCCACTACTATAATTGAGACAGGACTTGATATTTCTAATGTTAATACCATGATAATTGATGATGCAGATCGTTTAGGTTTATCCCAGCTCTATCAGCTAAGAGGAAGGGTTGGAAGGTCAAACCGGACTGCATATGCTTTTTTAATGTACAAACGGGATAAAATGTTAAAGGAAATCGCGGAAAAGAGGCTTCAGGCTATTAAGGAATTTACAGAACTTGGTTCCGGTTTTAAAATAGCTATGCGTGATTTGGAAATCCGTGGTGCTGGAAACCTTTTAGGAGCACAGCAAAGCGGGCATATGGAAGCGGTCGGCTATGACTTGTATTGTAAAATGCTAAATGATGCGGTACGTTCTATGAGGGGAGAAACCAATGAGGAAGAAACCTTTGATACGACGGTTGATATGGATATAGATGCCTTTATACCGGCTACGTATATAAAAAGTGAATTTCAGAAGCTCGATGTATATAAACGAATTGCTGAAATTGAAAATGAAGAAGAACTATTAGATATGCAAGAAGAGCTATTAGATCGTTTCGGGGATATGCCGGCTTCGGTTAATAACCTGCTTAACATTGCGTTTATCAAATCCATCTGTCATAGTGCCTGTGTAACGAATCTGGTATACCGGAACGATGATATTAAGCTGGTAATGTATAACAAAGCAAAATTAAAAGTTGAGAGCATTCCTGAATTCGTTGGTAAATATCAGCCTGCTTTAAAATTAGTGCCGGAGGCGAGTCCTTACTTTATCTATTCTATAAAAAAAGGACCTAAGTTGGGCAAAAACGGGAAGCTTGATACTATAACACTATTTGAATTCGTTAAAAATTTATTAAATGATTTAAAACTATTGCTGGAAGACAATAAATAATCTATAATGGAACGATGGGGATAAATACCTACTTGGTAAATAAATAGGTATTGCCCAGATTAATTACCGCATAAGCGGAAAGATAGGAGTTTCCAATGAAAAAATCTTTAAAAAAATTGCTATTAATGGGGTTACTGACAACTTTTCTTGTATCAGCTGTGGCATGTTCTAAAAAAGACGGAAAAACCTCTGATAATGGAAATACTACAGAACAATCTGAAGGAAATACAAACGAAGAGAATACTTCCTCCGATAATTTGGTTGTTGCAATAGGAGATAGTAAAGTTTACTATGCAGAAGCAAACATATATTTCCAAATATTTAAGTCACAGTACGAATCCGTATACGGTGACCAAATCTGGACATATGATTATGGTAATGGACAGACCTTTGGAGATATGGCAAAAGAACAGATTTTAAATATGATTACTCAGACTAAAATTATAGGAGCACAGGCTGATACCTATAAGATTCAGATTACAGATGAAGAAGAAGCGACCCTTAAGAAGGATGCGGAAACATTCCTTTCCGGAATAACAGATGAGGATAAAGAGAAATATGGTTTTACCAGTGAGATAGTTGAAAGCTTCTATCGTGATAACCTTATATATGAAAAAGTATATGATGCGGCAACTATGGATGTAGATACAGAGGTTGCGGACGATGAAGCAAAGCAAATAAAAGTACAGCATCTGCTCATAAAGACTTTTGAACAGGATGCTTCCGGTGCCCGTACAGATTTTTCTGAGGAGAAGAAGGCAGAAGCCTTAAAGAAAGCAGAAGAATTATTAGAGACAGCCAAAACAACAGAAGACTTTAAAGCTCTGGCAGAAAAAAATACAGAAGATTCCAATGTGGAATATACATTTGGTAAAGGTGAAATGGTTACTGAGTTTGAAGATGCAGCCTTTGCTTTAAAACCGGGAGAATTAAGCGGCATCGTAACAACGAATTATGGCTACCACATCATTTATTGTGTCAGTGATTTCGACGAAGATGCAACACTTGCAAAAAAAGAAGAAATTATTAAAACCAGACAGAATGATAAATTCACTGAGCTTTATGAAGGCTGGTCTAAAGACATAAAAGTTGACGTGAATGATGAAGTATGGTCTACGATGACCTTAGTAAGTGAAACAAAAGAAGAAACAGCAGAACCAAGTGCAGAACCTACAACAGAACCAACGGGAGAAGCTACACCTACTCCGACAGCTGGAACTAATAAGTAATATTTATCATAAGCTTAGGGGGTAACCTATAAAGCTTAATCAATCTCATAAATAAAGTGAGGCTGTTGCAAAATGTGATACTTCAACAAGACATGGTGTTAGACCGTTGCGTCATTACCAATACCTTGTATGAAAAATTCATATGCAACAGCCCCTTTCTTATATCTGCTCTGTGTCAATAGTTGGGGTGGGATTCATTGAATCCCGTTCTAAATAAATATTTTCTCATGAGAGGATAACATTTTATGAAAGCAAGAGCTTTTAAGAATTTGTTTAGTTTTTTTACAAAAATATATATTCTGGCACCTTCTTATGCAATTGTCCTAACATTATTAAGAGGAGTTTCTATTGTAATACCCATAATAAGAATTCTACTTATCAAATCTCTAGTAAATGAGATAACGTTTATTACGAACAATGAAAAAGAATCAAATTATTTATGGAAATTAATTATAGTTGTTTTGGTTATAGAATTTGTAAAAGAACTTGTTACAGTATATTTTCAAGAAATGACTAAAAGATGTGTACTATATTTAAATAAAACGCAGTATCCCAAATTAATAAAAAAAATATCTAAATTAGAATTTTTATGTTTTGAAGATAAGTCAAAAATGGATTTAATTGCAAGAGTGAAAAAAAGTTATATATCAAAATTGATTAGTACATTTACAACGACATTATATTTTACAGAAACTATTTTAAGTGCATTAGCAATTATTATTCTTATATGTACTGAAGTTGGGGCATGGGGAGTTTGTATACTATTAGCGTCTATGCCTCTTATCATTGTTGGGCAAAAGAGTGGAGACATAATATATCAAGGCGAAGTAGAAATTGAAAAACAACAACGTTATTTGGATTATATTGAAGAACTGTATACAAGTAGAGAAGCGGCAAATGAGAGACTAATTTTTAGAATGCATCATAAATTAGATAGTCTGTGGAAGAAATCTTTTGTTGCAGCGGATGAAGTTAATCTAAGTATGAAAAAAAAAGTTTATGTAAATATGTGCCGTTCAAATATAGTTAGTTTTTTGGGATATGCAGCTGCGGTAGGTTTACTTTGTTTCTTCTTTATAAAGGGGTTAATTACATACGGTCTATTTATATCCATTATAATATCGATATTAAGGTTAATGTATACATTATCTTATACATTAGCGGGGGATATTGCTGAGTTTTCAAGAATAAGGGCTTTTGTGGAAGACTACAACATGTTCTTAATTTTACCTGAAGTACGTGAAAATAATGAAAATATAAAAGCAATTGACAATTTTATTTTTGAAAAATTGGAATTTAAAGATGTTGTATTTAAGTATCCAAATGCAGATGAACCAATACTAAATAACTTAAGTTTTAAATTAGAAAAGGGAAAACGCTATGCTTTCGTTGGAGAAAATGGGGCTGGTAAAACTACGATTACAAAACTTTTATTGGGCTTATATGAACCAAACAAAGGGCAAATAAAAATTAACGATAAGCTAATTAATGAATATGATAAAGACTTTTTAAAAGAACTATTTTCAGTCGTTTTTCAAGATTTTTCGAAGTATGAGATTAAAGTTAGAGATGCTATTGAATTAGGAAATAGAAAAGCTAGTGAGGAGACTATATCAAATGTATTAGAGTTTGTTGGACTTGATTTTTTATATAATAAATATGATGATTTTCTAGAAAAAGAGTTGGGGAAATTATCTGAAGATAGTATAGAACTATCTGGTGGACAATGGCAAAGGTTAGCTATTGCTAGGGCGTTGGTATCTAATCGTAGTATATTTGTTTTGGATGAAGTGACTTCGGCTATTGATCCGATACAAGAAAGTGAAATATATGGGCTATTTGAGAGAACATCAGAGAACAGAACTTGTATGTTTATTACACATAGATTGGGTTCAACAAAATTTGTAGACCATATCTATGTGATAGAGAATGGCTGTGTTTCTGAACAAGGAAACCATACTGAATTAATAGGACAAAACGGAACATACACTCATATGTATAATGAACAAAGTAGGTGGTATGTATGAAAATGATAAAAAATTTCACTGAAGTCTTAAGAAAGACTATTATTATTGCAATAAAAAGTTCGTTATCTAAGTTTCTAATATACATATCAAGTTTATTATGTATGGCTATATTGTTTGTCTGTCAGGCAAATATAGAACAGAAATTATTCGATAATGCATTAAATTTTATAGTTGATGGACGTGCGAAAAAACTAATCTTCTCATTTATGATGTTTGTACTTATATACATATGTACACAGATTATGATTTACTTATCAAATGGTATAGAAGAAATTCTGATGTTTAAGTTGCAAAAACAATTAACAAGAGAGATTTGTTTAAAAGTTTCAAAAATAAATCCAGAATATTTTGAAGATTCTAGTTTTCTAGATAGATTAACGAAAGCAATGAATGGAAAAGATGCTATGATTACGATAGCACTTTGTACACTATCACTTATATGTTATTATTTTCCGTATTTTGTATTGATGTCATTTTGGCTGATAAATATAAATCCTATACTAGTGTTAATGATACCTATTGCATTCATACCATCAATAGTTTTATATATAGTTCAAATAAAAGTTTTCATAGATAATATTGACAAAACCGCTCCATTAAAGAGAAGATTACAATCATATGAAGAAAACATGATTGGTAAAAAGTATATTAAAGAAACTAGAATTTTAGGTTGCTTGGACTACTTTATGGATTTGTATACAAAGGTATTAGACTCACTAACATCTAAAGAAGTTAGTGTTAGAAAGCGCAGGCATAAGCTCAATTTATGTTTAAAAATAGTTCATGCTACTGGCTATATAATAATAATTTTAATAACATTATATTTAGTAATGAATAAATCAATTTCTATTGGTTCATTTGCAGCAATTATAAGTTCATTAGATATTCTTTTTTCTAATATGGATGAGGCTATATCTAGACAATTCGGAACAATTTCCGAACAGTTTGGTAGCATATATAAATATAACGAATTTATGAATGATAAAGTTTTTTGTGATGAATACAATGAAGAATACTTCATTAATGAAATTCAAAATGTTACTTTTAAATATCCAAATACAGATGAGCCAACTTTAAAAGATATATCATTAACTATAAGCCAAGGTGAAAGAATTGCTATAGTAGGTGAGAATGGGTCAGGAAAATCCACATTAGTTAAATTATTATTAGGAATATATAAACCTACAGAAGGAAAAATAATTAGTAAAATTAAAATAGAAAATGGTAAATCTGCAATTTTTCAGAACTATCTTGGTTATGCAATGAGTTTAATAGATAATATAGTTATAAGTGATTCCGATGATAAAATTGATATGGATAAGTTATCTAGAGTTATGAAACAATCAGGAGTTTCTGGAATAGCATCGAAACTAGAAAATGGGTTTAGTACTCTATTAGGTAAGGAGTTTGGTGGTCATGAATTATCTGGTGGAGAATTACAAAAAGTAGCTCTGGCAAGAGGAACTTATAAAGACAGTGATTTTATAGTATTTGACGAGCCGACATCTTCTATAGATCCGATTGAAGAATCTAGAATGTATGATATAATAGAAAGTATTACAGAATATAAAACTGCATTAATAGTTACACACCGAATGGGATCTGTACAATTTGCAGATCGTATTTTAGTATTGAAGAATGGTAAAATAGTAGAAGAAGGAACTCATACGATGTTGTTAGAACTTAATGGAGAGTATAAAAAGTTATATACAACACAAAGTAAGAATTATGATCATAACTACATTTCTTAAACTATGTTAATAAATAAAAGTATTGTCAAGTGTTGGGCGATATTGCTTTTACTTTATTAATTGATTATAATTTTTAACCATGGGATTACTGATTCAATATGTCGTGAGATTTTATAGTATGGACATAAGTTATAATGCAGTAAGATTAACAAATATAACTATTAACTGGAATGATATACAAGAAAAGACTACTCTAAGTAGGCAAAGCTAAGACGCCTCAAAGACCAAAAACCGGTGATTGAGGGCTTTTGTTATGGCTAAAACAAGTTGAACAAGGGAATAATGGTAAACTTAAGAAAGCTATTGCATACAAAGTTGTTAAGACTATCTCATAACAATATCTAGAAGATAACCGTTGCAGTTTAAGTACAAGGGAGATTGAACTCTATCTGGAAGTTTATCTATAACAGAGAAGTTCCTCTGATTGACTATAATACATTGGTAATTACAGATCTCCCTACATTGCCTTTAAATTAATCAATAGCTATCAGCATGTATTCTTTGAAAGACTGCAATAACCGCCATAGCAGTGAAAAATCCTAACAGCATACCTCCTAATATATCGCTTGGATAATGTACAAAGAGGTATACCCTAGAGAACCCGATTAAAGCAGCCAATAATAAAGACATAATACCGGCAAGTTTATTATAATAAAAAATTACGGTAGTAGCAGTAAAGGAGGACATGGTATGTCCGGAGGGAAATGAAAAGGATTTGGGTCCCCGGATAAACGGTTCAAAGTCCGTATAAAAAAGAAAAGGACGGGGTCTTTCAAAAAAAGGCTTTAAAAGTCTCTCGCCTAATAAAAATTGTAAGGATAAGGATAAGGTTAAAACAATGCCAATGGGTCTGGTCTTCTTAAAAAGTAATAAGAGAAAGGCAATGACAATCCAAACGATTCCCGAATTACCAAGGTTTGTTATGAATATCATAAATCGGTCTACTATTGGTGTATGTAAATTCTCATAAACATACATAAGTAAAAATTCATCTAGGTTTCTAATAAGCTCTGTCATGGCACGCATCTAAATCCTTTCTCTGCTGATATTCTCTGTTATAGTATGATTTAATATAATTCTAAACGAATTCTAATTGTTATCAAGTTGACAAAGACAAATTTTGGTATTATCCTATTATAACATATTGGATTCATATATGTGTTACTTTAATTTTTCTGTTATTAAAGTAGTATTGTAAGCAGGCTTGCGATACTGCATGGAGCTATGTGAATATCAACTAAGGTATCAGGTTGAAAAAACCTGCTTGGCTACACAGAAAACTTCTATGAGGATGGTGATTACAATGATTGAAATTAATAACTTAACGAAAGTTTATCGGCTAAATAAAAAACAGATGGCTGAACAAAAAACAAAAAACAATCTTAAAAAAGCGGCAGATAACATCAGTTTATCTGCTAAAAAAGGTGAAATCTATGGTCTTTTAGGACCCAATGGAGCCGGTAAAACTACGACACTTCGATGTGTGGCAACCTTATTAAAACCTACGGAAGGAAAGGTATCAGTATGCGGTTATGATACCATAAAAGATCCGGAAAGGGTGAGGAAATCAATTGCATTTTTAACCAACGAGATAAAACTTGATCCTCAGTTTACCCCCAAATACATGTTCAATTTTTTTGGCAGGCTCCATGGTTTGGAAGAGGCAGTTATTAACGAAAGACGAGAGATGTTATTTCGCTACTTTGGTATCAATGATTTTCAGGATAAGAAAATTGATGAACTATCAACGGGTATGAAGCAAAAGGCATCTATTGCAGTTAGTCTGGTGCATGATCCGGAGGTTGTAATTTTTGATGAACCTACCAACGGACTAGACATTGTAACGGCTAGGAGTGTTACAGACTACTTAAGACAATTAAAGCAAGAAGGCAAACTAGTTATTGTCTCAACACATATTATGTCTGAAGCAGAAAAATTATGTGACCGTATCGGTATCATTATTCAAGGTAAAAAGGTAGCAGACGGTACTCTCGAAGAAATACTGCAATTAACAGGTGCTACGGACTTAGAAGATGCTTTCTTTGAACTTTATAAAGAATATAGCATAGAGAACATAGGTTGAAAACAAAAACGATTATTCAACATCTCGATTATTATGTGTACCAAAGTACACGGTTAGGAGTTTCATATGAAGGGTGCTAAAGAAATTATAAAAAAAGAATTAGCCAGGGTATTTAATGACAAAAAACTGATTGTAAGTTTGTTTATTATGCCGGGAATATTAATTATAGGAATGTATTATTTTATCGGGCAAATGCAAAGTGCCATGATAAACGATTTAGAAAAACATATATCCACAGTTTACATCCAGAATGAGCCGGAAGGCTTTAAAGACATCCTTGCGGAAAATAACTTTCAGGCGGACATAAAATACCTGACAGAAGGTGAAGATTTAACAGAAGTAAAAGAGGGTATATTAAATGGAGATATTGATTTGCTGGTAGTGTTTGATAAAGGGTTTTTGGAAAGTATCAATAATTACCAATCAGCAGAGGTGATTCCGGAGGTCAAGACATATTATAATACTTCCGAGGATTATTCCTCCAATGCCAGAAGCCTATTTGTTACTCAGATTCTAACTGTATATCAGCAGGAGCTTTTAACAGAACGTTTTGGTGATTTAAACCAGCTGACAGTATTTCAGATTGACAAAGATCCCGAATCCTCCGTCATTGTAAATAATGACAAAGCATCTGGTAAAGCGTTTGGTATGCTTTTGCCATACCTGATTACTTTTATGCTGTTTCAAGGTGCAATGGCTCTTGGAGTAGATGCCATCACGGGTGAAAAAGAAAGAGGAACTATGGCAAGTATGCTGTTAACGCCCTTAAAACGCAGTGAGATAGTTGTTGGTAAAATTATATCTATTTCAATATTATCCAGCTTATCGGCAGTTATTTATGCTGTGGCGATGATATTTGCCATGCCTCTATTAATGAGCGGCGCAAGCTCTAATAGCGGTGAAATGGCCTTGAAATTTACCCTAGGGCAGGGTGCAGAGCTTCTTTTAATATTACTGGCATTGGTATATTTGTACGTAGCAATCATTGCTTTAGCTTCCGTTCTGGCAAGAACTGTTAAGGAAGCCAGCAGCTATGTAGCACCAATGATGATAGTGGTTATTGCTGCAGGGCTAATCACCATGTTTACCGGAAATAGTGAAAAACAGTTGGCTATGTTTGCAATTCCTGTATATGGCAGTGCAATCTCCATTCAGAATATTTTAGTAGGAGAATTAACCCTTGCACAGTTTGGTATGACCGTAGGAGGTACGGTTGTCCTTGCAATTATAATAACCTATCTTATTACAAAAGCCTTTAACAGTGAAAAGATAATGTTTAATGCTTAAATAACAAAAGTTATTAGGGAGAACAATGGAAAAAAGAGCAAACCATAAGAAAACTAGAAACATAAAGCTGGTTATGCAGTATGATGGCAGCGCTTATGGTGGCTGGCAGAGACTTGGAAGCACCAGTGGAAAACCGGGCATACAAAAGGTGCTGGAGGAAACGATATCAGAGTGCTTAAAAGAAGATATCAACGTTATTGGTTCAGGCAGAACGGATACAGGTGTTCATGCCCTTGGACAGACTGCTAATTTTCATTGCAGTTCCACTATGTCTTTAGACTGTATGAAATCATTAATTAATACAAACCTGCCAGAAGATATTAAAATAATCATCATGGAAACAGCATCAATCGATTTTCACAGCAGATATAGTGCTAGGTCAAAAACCTATAAATATTTTATTGACAGTGAGGAAGTACCCAGTGTATTTACAAGAAAATATGCACTTCATGTTCCGGAGGTTCTTAATTTTGAGGCTATGAAAAAAGGTGCAAGTTACCTGATTGGAACTCATGATTTTAAGGCCTTTTGCACTGACCGGAAAGATGGAAAAAGTACAGTTAGAACCATTGAAGCGATTGAGATAAACCGAACAGACCGGAGTATTAAATATGCGGAGGGATACTTTTGTATCGCCATAACCGGAGATGGATTTTTACATCATATGATAAGAATTATAGTTGGTACCCTTCTTGAGGTTGGAAAAGGTATGAGGGCACCGGAAGAGATTGAAAAAATTCTAAAAAGCAGGCGACGTGATAAAGCAGGTGTGACCGTGTATCCTAACGGGCTGTTTTTAACTAAGGTCAGGTATTAAATTCCTGATTTTTAAAAATAAAGTTAGTTGCAGACGTATAAAATTTTCCTTTTGACAAACAATAATAACCATAAGTACCACATTATGATTATTATGCAAAATGGAGGAATAAATATGAAAGCAACAGGAATCGTTAGAAGAATAGATGACTTGGGGCGTGTTGTAGTACCAAAAGAAATTCGTCGTACTTTACGTATCAGAGAAGGAGACCCTCTAGAAATTTTTACAGACAGAGAAGGAGAAATCATTCTTAAAAAATATTCTCCTATTGGAGAGTTGGGGCAGTTTGCAAAGCAGTATGCGGATTCTCTGGCCCAAACCACGGGACATATTATTGCTATTTCTGACAAAGATCAGTTTGTTGCAGCCGCCGGCAGTATGAAACGCGAACTGCTGGGAAAAGCAGTTACACCTGAGCTTGAGAGGGTAATTGATGATAGGGAAAATGTTTTGGCCTCTAAAGATGATAAAAATTTTATTCGCATTGTGGCAGATGATGATACAGAATATTCTTATCAAGTGGTATGGCCGATTATCAGTGAAGGAGATGCCATTGGTTCTGTAATTTTATTATCCAAGGATTCTAAGGTTAAATTCGGTGATGTGGAGAATAAGCTGGCAAGTACTGCGGCGTATTTTCTGGGAAGACAGATGGAACAATAGATTTTCTTTTCGTAACTTTTAGCTGCATGTATTTAAAAGAGAAATCTTTTAAGATATATGCAGCTATTTATATATGCTAACCATCTCGACAAACTGAGAGTAAGCAAAATGAGCTGGAGGTCTTTAGATATGCTCGAGGTATTTGTTGGATCAATTCCTGGATATATTGTATGCTAACTATTGTAAAGCTTGACAAATTTATGGTAAAAGCAATATGCTAAGGGTATATTTATGCCTACATAAGATAAAAAGGCAGATTAACAATAGGAAGAAGGAACTGAAATGGAGAAAAAATATACATTTGCAGAATTTATGGACATTATAAGGCAGCTGCGCAGTGAAAATGGTTGTCCCTGGGACAGAGAACAGACACACGAAAGCCTCAGAAACTGCATGCTTGAAGAAGCCTATGAAAGTGTTGAAGCAATTGAGAATAAGGACATGGAGAATCTTTGTGAGGAACTTGGAGATTTATTGCTCCAGATAGCCCTGCACGCTGCAATTGCAGAAGAAAAGAATGAATTTGCCATAGAAGATGTTATTAAAGGAATTAGTACAAAGATGATAAGACGCCATCCCCATGTGTTTGGTAACAGTAAGGCAGATACCGCAGAGGATGTTTTGCAAAACTGGGAAGAAATTAAAAAACAAGAAAAGCATGAGGAAAATTTTTCAGAAGGCATGTTAAGGGTAGCAAAAGCACTCCCGGCAAATATAAGAGCTGAAAAAGTCCAGAAAAAGGCAGCCAAAGCAGGAATGGATTTTAAAGATTATGAGCAGGTTTTAGATAAGGTGTATGAGGAGCTAAATGAGCTTAAAAAAGCCAAAGAATCCAGTAATATGGAAGCAATTACAGAGGAATTTGGAGATTTGATGTTTACAGTTATAAATTTGTCTAGGTTTTTGCTAATAAATGCAGAAAATTCCTTGACAAATGCCACTAATAAGTTTATAAATAGATTTGTAGATGTAGAGCGCCTGGCCGCTAAAGAAAGCAGGAGTTTAGCTGAAATGTCCGACCATGAGCTGGATGCCCTATGGGGACAGGTGAAAAAATTAAAATGAAAAATATAACAAATACCTTAGAGGAGGAGTTTTATCCATGAACAAAGCAGAATTAGTTGCAGCAATTGCAGAAAAAACAGAATTATCCAAAAAGGATTCCGAAAAGGCATTAAAAGCTTTTATTGATGTCGTAACAGAAGAATTAACAAAAGGTGAAAAAGTTCAATTAGTTGGATTTGGTACATTTGAAGTATCTGAAAGACCAGCAAGAACAGGAAGAAATCCCCAGACAAAACAGCCTATACCTATTGCAGCATCTAAAGCGCCAAAGTTCAAAGCAGGAAAAGCTTTAAAGGACGTTATTAATGCATAGTCTTTGACAAATAAGAGAAGCTGTTATAAAAATCAAATTCGCCCTTTGTATTTTATCTGGGTTAAGGATGTGATTTTTATGACAGCTTCTTTTTTAACATAAAGAGTTCATGGAGAAACACATCCTATATGATAAAAACCATTGGTAGTAGATTATATTAATGTCTTGATTAAAAGGTGCAATAGTGCACAGATGGGAGTTTATATGAGGTTAGATAAGTTTTTAAAGGTTTCCAGATTAATTAAGCGCAGAACAGTTGCCAATGAGGCTTGTGATGCCGGTCGTGTTCTGGTGAATGGTAAGCCTGCTAAAGCATCTGTGGCTGTAAAAGTGGATGATATTATAGAGATTGGGTTTGGCAGTAAAGCAGTTAAAGTACAGGTACTGGATGTTCAGGAAACCGTCCGTAAGGATGATGCAAAAGAATTATACAAGTATCTATAAAGAGAGCAATATTTTGGCATGAATCTATAAGTCTTTTAATATACTGAAATGAAAACAAGTATATTAGGAGGCTTTTTTATGGATGAAAAACAATCAATTCAGAAATATCATAAAGTAAGCTTAAATTCCAGGAGTTCGGCAGCAATCACCGGTGTTAAGGATGTTCTTAGCTTTGATGCAGGTGAAGTATTATTAGAGACAGAGCAGGGAATTTTAATGATTCGGGGTAATGACCTGCATGTGAATCGCCTGACATTGGAAAAAGGGGAAGTTGATGTAGATGGTAAAATAGACAGCTTAACCTATTCAGACGCAAGCAATTACGGGAAGTCCAGTGAATCCTTAATCAGCAGGCTGTTTAAATAAGAGTAAGGAGATACTGCCTATGAATCAGGCAATTGTAGTAGAACTGCATTTCTTTGGTACTTCAGTTCTATGGGGGGTACTTATACTTATACTTTATGATTTTTTGCGAATATTCCGCAGATTAGTAAGCCATAATAATTTTTTCGTGGCTTTGGAGGATTTGCTTTATTGGATGGTCTCCAGTGTTTTGATTTTTCGGATGATGTATCAGCAAAACAATGGCATCATTCGTGGCTTTTCTATAATGGGAATGTTACTTGGTATGCTTATTTACCATGGTACAATCAGTGACTTATGTGTCACTTTTATTTCATCCTTTTTGCTAAGAATTGAAAACCTTATCAAACGGATAGTTTTATTTATTTTATCTCCTTTTTGTTTCCTTTTTAAGCTTATAAAGAATTTAGTACTCCGAATAATAAGATTAATGAAAAAATTCACATCCTTTTTATCAAAATCATTGAAAAAAAAGAAAAAATCAGGTAAAATAGCTCTATCCAATGATGAAGAATGTGATTAATCTAAGGTAAAATAAGTGTACTATTTACACAGAAGGAGTCAATGTGAGGAAAAAAAAGAAATCAAGGCGGACAGGCTTAGGCTTAATTGCTATCATGGTTATACTGGTGTGCGGGATTGTTACATATAAACGTCAGGAACTAGATCATGTGAATGCCAAAACCGCAACAAGGGTGGAAGAACTAAAAAAAGAAATTGAAGTACAAAAAGAGAGAGCCGAGGATATTGTGGAATTCAAGGCTTACGTCCAAACCTACAAGTTCATTGAAGAAATGGCAAGAGAAAAGTTTAATCTGGTTTACAAAGATGAGATTATCTTAATAGCAGATGACTAATACACAACCTTCACATTACCTTAAAAATCACAAAAGATAGATGAATAAATAGTTGACAAGTATCATAAAAGCGGTTATAATGTACTTCGTCATTACGGCGAAGTAGCTCAGTTGGCTAGAGCATGCGGTTCATACCCGCAGTGTCGGCGGTTCAAATCCGTCCTTCGCTATCCGACATGAAACAAGATGGTTTTACCATATACTAACTTAAAAGTCTGTATGAAAGGATTTGCAGTGCAAGTCATTTCATACAGACTTTTTGAGTATCCTGCCATTTTTTATGTAACAGCAGCTTGATAAACTGCCAGCAGACATTATAGAATATCTTAATCTAATCTATACATTTATATAAAATCTTAATCCAATTATGAAATCTATGAACCCACCTTTATAATTGCCTTAAAAAACCAGAGTTTTAAGGTGCTATAAATCTAATCTTAGTTTCTTAATTAGACTGAACTCTCTTGATTCGATATCTTCATGCAATCTGAGAACTTCTTGTCAAAAACTTTTTGAAGTTGTCCTCTCGTTTTTGACAAAGATTTCAAAGTGGGAACCCTATAATACAGGACTAACGGCGGAAGTTTGGAAGTCATTGGTCTGGAACAGCCGCATCCATACTGTAAGATAATTACATAATTGAGGGGTTGAAAGAAAATAGATGAAGAAAGGATTGCCACAGAATAATACTTTCAACCAAGGAAAGGTGGCAGTGGGGGTGCTGAAAAAATGATGCAGCAGTCACAGGTGAGATGTGTGTTATGAAAGAGTTAAATATGAGAAAGATTTTAGTGAATATACTTGGAGCTGCGATGGCGCGAGCTGTATTTATGGGAATGAATCCTATTGGAATGGGATACTTTGCAGCAGTATTTTTAGAGAAAAAAAGCAGAATGTTTATTATGTTTACCGTATTGCTTGGTATGCTTACGGCAATGCCTTATGCAGATGTGTTAAAATATCTGATTATCATGGTCGTAATCTCGGTTATAACGGCTTTAGCGGAATTTAATAACAAAAGGGTATCCATGAATACCGTAGGGGTACTTACTGCTGTTATTACAGCCTCTATGACCATCACAGACGGACTGCTAAGCAATAACCTTGGTTACTACCTGTTGCTTGGATTAGGAGAAGGAGCGGCTATCTTTGCGTTTGCCTTAATTTTTAGAAAAGGGCTGGAACCTCTCCTTGCGGGTATTCAGGGACAAGCTCTGGACAATGAACAGATTATCAGTCTGGCAGTTATGCTTTCAGTGGTTATCTATGGACTTCCGGAGTTTGAGGGTATAGGTTTTTCTATAACTATGACAGCGGCTTTGTTTAGTGTACTTCTTACCGGATACAAATACGGTGTAGGGTATGGAGCCCTTTTAGGTGCGGCCTGTGGCATAATCTTATCTATACGCACCGGAGAAATAAATCAGATAGGGCTAATGTGTATGCTAGGGATTCTTGCAGGTACGTTTCGAGAGATGGGAAGGTTTATTACCTTTCTGGTGTATTGTGCCGGTGCAATTGTTCTGGGAGAGCTTTATCAAAAAAGTCAGCTTGATTTATCCGGCTTCGGGGCGTTAATATCCTGTGCGGTTTTGTTCTTTCTTCTGCCCAAAACATTGACGGAAAAGGTGTATGCAGGTGAGAAGGTGGGCGAGGAGGACGTTTTTGTAAGTCAGAATATTCAAAATATAGCTAAGAGTAAACTAAAGGACTTTTCGGAGTCCTTTTACAGCCTTTCAAACACCTTTGCAGCTATTTCAGAAAAAAAGGCAAGTCTTGATAAAAAGGACAAAAGCCTCTTGTTTGATGAATTATCAGAGCAGCTTTGTAAGGACTGTACGAACTGTAATCTCTGTTGGAAAAGCAATTTTTATGATACATATCAGGGGGCTTATTATATTATGGATGTGGTTGAGAAGAACGGAACTATAGCCCTTAAGGAGGTGCCGGAGAGCTTTGCCGGCCGGTGTATCTGCCTGGAACATTTTGTTGCGGAAACCAGGAGGGTTTTAGAAGTAGCCAAGTTAAATCTTTCCTGGCATAACCGGCTTGCAGAAAGCAGGGAAGCTATTGCCGGGCAGTTAAGTGAAGTTGCTAATATTATTGATGATTTCTCTAACGATTTATACCGTGGAGGAGATACGCCGGATATGATTAAACGGCGTTTGGTGTATCAACTGAAAATGAATCATGTGGTTGTCCAAAGGATAGCCGTGTTTGATAAAAGAAATGATAAACAGGAATTATATATAACGGCCAAAACGGAAAAAGGAAGGTGTGTTACCACCAAAGAGGTGGCAGGAATTATAAGTAAGACCTTTGGTAAAGTTATGCGGCCTGCAGAATCTTGTAAAAAGGTTATGTCCAGAGATTTTGATACATTTATTTTTATTGAGGATGTAAATTATATAGTTTATACAGGTATGGCCAAGATGACAAAGGAAGGAGCGAGGATATCCGGAGATAATTTTTCTTTTATTAACCCTGACCCGGGTACAGTTGTTATGACTTTATCCGATGGGATGGGTACTGGGGAAAAGGCCTGCGAAGAAAGTGAATCCGTTGTTGAGCTTTTGGAACAGTTCATGGAGGCTGGGTTTAAACGAGAATCCGCCATTAAGCTGATTAATTCAATTTTAGTATTAAAATCAGGTGAGCAGACATTCTCGACCATTGATATGAGTATAATAAACTTGTATACAGGTTTTTGCGATTTCATAAAAATCGGAGCTTCAACGACTTTTGTGAAGAGTGGCAAGAATGTAGAAACAATACTTTCTACTACGCTGCCTGCCGGAATTATCAATCAAATGGATTATGATGTTATAACTAGGGAATTAAAAGATGGTGATTTTGTAATAATGGCAACGGATGGGGTTATAGACTGTATTCCGGGAGAAGATAAGGAGCAGTTTATCAGTGATTTTATTTCTGAGCTTAAAATGAATAATCCACAGGAAATTGCCAATGCTGTTCTAAATCAGGCATTGGAACTAAATCAATGGGTACCAAAGGATGACATGACTGTATTAGTTGCAGGGTTTTGGAATAAGTAGACTTGATATTTTTTCTTGTTCGAGGTAAAATGATAGAAAACTGCACTATTATTCTATTTCTGGGAATATATTAAACTATATGGTGACGGTGTCTTGTAATTTGAGATAAGGGTAATGATATGAAATATTATGGCTAACCTACAGGAGCTGGAATGCTTAATACAATAAAAAGATTTATAGATGAACAGAATATGATTAAAAAGGGAGACAGGATTGTAGCCGGTATATCCGGAGGAGCTGATTCGGTCTGCCTTTTCTATGTTCTTTTAGAGTTAAAAGAAGCATATGCTATGGATTTTCTAGTGGTGCATGTCAACCACGGCATACGTGGTCAAGAGGCGGCGGAAGATGAAGAATATGTAAGTATCCTGTGTAAGCAGTATGGGATACCCTTTTTTTCTTTTTATTTCGATGTTCCTTCTGTTTCTGTTAAGAATGGAATGTCTGAGGAAGAAGCCGGAAGGTGGGTGCGCTATCAGGCATTCAATGAATGTCTAAAAAAAAATAAGTGTAATAAAATTGCAATTGCGCATAATAAAAATGATAATGCCGAAACTATACTGTTCCATCTGTTCCGGGGAAGCGGTATTACAGGACTTACCGGAATAAAACCAGTCCGTGAGGAGATTATCAGACCTTTGTTATGTGTAGGAAGAGCTGAGATTGAAGAGTTTCTTAGAGTAAGAGAAGTAAGCTTTAGGGATGATAAAACGAACCTTATGGAAAATTACAGTCGAAATAAAATTAGACACCGTGTTCTAAAATATGCTGCTGAAAACATTAACCCGAAAGCAGTTGAACATATTGTGAATGCCGGAAACCAGTTAAAAGAGATTGAACAGTATTTAGATAGGATGATTTTTTCTGCTTTTTCCCGTATTGTAGTGGCAAGAGAGGGCAATGAATATGAAGTAGATATAGAAAAATTCATAGAAGAAGAGCCTGTAATACAAAAGGGAGTTCTGCGCTTAGGGGTACAACAATTAGCGGGAGGATTAAAAGATATTGATGCTTTCCATATAGACCTGATAATGGGATTAATGACAAAGGAAGTATCCAAAAGACTTAATTTGCCTTACGGTATTCTTGCAGTGAGAGAATATAACTGTGTGGTATTAAAAAAGCAGAATCAGAATTCAGAAGAAAGTCATTTTTTCAAGAACCATGAGACAGAAATAATTGTACCCGGAGAACAGTTTATAACTGGAATGAATCTAGCAATAAGTACTAAATTAATCAATTATAAAAAAAATATGATAATTCCGAAAAATGGGTGTACGAAATGGTTTGACTATGATAAAATAAAAAATACTGTTTTAATCCGCACTAGAAAAACTGGAGATTATTTGCAGATTGATGCAAAGGGGAGCAGGAAAAAATTAAAATCGTTATTTATTGACGAGAAAATACCCAGGGAGAAAAGGGAACTGCTGCCTTTATTAGCAGATGGTCCTCATATCATGTGGATTATCGGCGGAAGAATGAGTGAGGCGTACAAAGTAGATGAGGAGACAAAAGTAATACTTGAGATACATTTAGATGGAGGAAAAGACGATGAATCATAACATTAATGTACTAATACCCCAGGAAGAGGTAGACAAAAAAATCCAGGAGCTGGGTGATCAGATAAGTAAGGATTATGCAGGTAAAGAATTGCATTTAATATGTGTTTTAAAAGGTGGTGTATTTATTACCTGTGAACTGGCTAAGAACATAACGGTACCCCTATCCTTAGACTTTATGTCTGTTTCCAGTTACGGTGATGAAACGATAAGCTCCGGAAGAGTTAAAATAATAAAAGATCTGGATGACTCCATTGAAGGTAAGGAGGTTCTAATTGTTGAAGATATTATTGATTCCGGTAATACATTACGATATTTAATTGACCTGTTAAACAGCAGGAAACCAAGCAGCATCAAAATCTGTACACTACTGGATAAACCAGACCGCAGGGTAACGGATGTAGCTGTAGATTATGTAGGGTTTCAAATCCCCGATAAGTTTGTGGTAGGTTATGGTCTTGACTATACTCAAAAGTATAGAAACCTGCCTTATATCGGTGTAATAGAATAAAAAGGGAGGAGGTCATTTAGTGAGAAGACAGTTAAAGGGATATGGTTTTTACATCATAATTATAAGCTTGCTGTTTGCTGCATTTCTTTTAAATGACAGATTAAACAAAAAAATATCTGAGAATTATGAAATTGGTAACTTTGTGAGTGATTTAAACGAAAGCAAACTGGTAAAGGTAGACATTTATCAGAATATAGAAGTACCTACTGGTGAGGTTGTGGTCACCTACGAGAATGGTGGCAGAGAGCAGTTTTATACGCCGGATGTTAACAAGGTTCTGGATTTAGTACTAGATAAAGGCGATGTGACTTATGATTTGCACAACATATCAAAGCCTAACTGGTTCTTAACCAGTGTATTGCCTTATTTGTTGGGCTTCGTAGTGATTATCATTCTGTTTTCCTTCTTGTCAAACCAGGCAGCAGGTGGCGGAGGCGGTAATAGTAAGGTTATGAATTTTGGTAAAAGTCGGGCCAAGATGACTACGGATGAAAATAAAAAAACCACTTTTAAAAATGTAGCCGGTTTGGAAGAAGAAAAGGAAGAGTTAAAAGAAATTGTAGATTTCTTAAAAACGCCTAAAAAATACATTCAGGTAGGAGCCAGGATTCCGAAAGGAGTTTTGTTGGAAGGACCGCCAGGAACAGGTAAAACATTGCTTGCAAAGGCTGTTGCGGGTGAAGCGGGTGTGCCATTCTTTAGTATATCCGGTTCTGACTTCGTGGAAATGTTTGTCGGTGTGGGTGCATCCAGAGTAAGAGATTTATTCGAAGATGCGAAAAAGAATTCGCCTTGTATTGTATTTATTGATGAAATTGACGCTGTCGCAAGACGCAGGGGAACCGGTATGGGCGGCGGTCATGATGAAAGAGAACAAACCTTAAACCAGTTACTGGTTGAGATGGATGGATTTGGTGCGAATGAAGGTATCATTGTTATGGCTGCTACGAACCGTGTGGATATTTTAGATCCTGCTATTCTGCGTCCGGGTCGTTTTGACCGAAAGGTAATGGTAGGCCGTCCTGATGTCAAAGGCAGAGAAGAAATCCTTCAGGTGCATGCAAAGGGCAAACCTCTGGGTGAAGATGTGGACTTAAAACAAATTGCTCAGACAACAGCAGGCTTTACTGGCGCAGATCTTGAAAATCTGCTGAATGAAGCAGCGATTTCAGCAGCGAAGGAAGAGCGTTCCTATATTGTTCATGAAGATATTAACCGCTCCTTTATTAAAGTTGGAATCGGTACTGAAAAGAAGAGCAGGGTGATTTCGGATAAAGAAAAACGTATTACGGCTTATCATGAAGCCGGTCATGCGCTCCTATTCCATATACTTCCTGATGTGGGACCGGTGTATACTGTATCTATTATACCTACCGGCAACGGTGCAGCAGGTTATACTATGCCTCTTCCTGAAAAAGATGAAATGTTTAATACGAAGGGTCGTATGAAGCAGGATATTATTGTCGGTCTTGGTGGAAGGGCAGCAGAAGAGCTTATCTTTGATGATATTACTACCGGGGCATCTCAGGATATTAAAATGGCAACTAAGACTGCAAGAGCGATGGTTACAAAATACGGTTTTTCCAGTACAGTTGGTATGGTTAATTACGATAGTGACGATGATGAGGTTTTTATCGGCCGTGATTTGGCTCATACCAGAAGTTATAGTGAAAATGTAGCAAGAACCATTGATGATGAAGTTAAAGGTATCATTGACCATTGCTATGAGGAAGCAAAACGAATTTTAGTGGAATATAATGAAGTACTTCATAACTGTGCAAAGCTGCTAATTGAAAAAGAAAGAATTAGCAGGGAAGAGTTTGAAGCACTGTTTGAAAAACCCATAAATGATGGAGATGGCGGAGATAATGGGGAAAGCATGGTATTGGAGGTCTAAAACCCCTTAATACAAAAAAAAATCAAAAAACATATAGTTTTTATTGGTTTTTTAATGAGTACTTATAGCCGGTATTCTAAGGAATGAAAAAACAGACAAAAAAAAATTGAATATTTTTGAATGTTTGTGCACACTTTCAAGAGACATGGTGCTATAATAATACTCGTAAACCCCAATACATTATATAGTTTTTGCTACACCCCATAAGTAACAAAAATACCTTCTCCAAAAAAAGGACAGCAATCGGAATGCTGTCCTTTTTTTTGTCAAAACGAATTTCCAAACATTGTATTTTTACGAATAATAAGTTAAAATAAGCATAATATATATTTATTTTTAAGAGCTATAGCAATGAAAGCATACCCCTTTTTTATGAAAATTGATAACCAAAGCAATATAAAACAGAAAGGAAATGTATTGGTGTGAATCAATTAGCAATTTTTTCAGACGGGACACAGGAGTACCGCCGACCATGTGAACCGGAGCCGTTTGACACAGTTACATTGCGTATAAGAACCGCTTTAGAGAAGGCTATAAAGGTATCTCTCGTAACGGCTTTAGATGCTAGGCCCATGAAGCTTGTTTTACAAGATAATTTGTTCGCTTATTACGAAGCTGAACTACAACTGACGGATCAACCGACAGCTTATTGCTTTTTAATAGAGGATGGTGCAGAAAGCTGGTATTATAACCGGGAAGGACTTGTTCGAACACCAGGAGCTGACTATATGTTTGTTATTACACCGGGATTTCATACACCGGACTGGACAAAGGGAGCGGTTATGTACCAGATATTTGTTGACCGCTTTTTTAACGGAGACACCAGCAATGATGTAGAAGATCATGAATATATATATCTTGGGGAAGGAACGAGTAAGGTTAAGGATTGGTATAAGTACCCGGATGCGGTTGGAATCCGGGAATTCTATGGGGGAGATTTGTCTGGTGTTATTAAAAAACTTGATTATTTGAAAGATTTAGGTATACAGGCAATCTATTTGAATCCTATCTTTGTTTCCCCTTCTAACCATAAATATGATACGCAAGATTATGATTACATCGATCCTCACTTTGGGAGTATAGTAGAAGATTTGCAGGAAGAGCAGGAGAATTATGTAAAAAATAATGCTTTGGCACTAAAATATAAAAAACGAGTTACGAATCTAGTTAATCTAAAGGCTGGCAACGAGTTATTTATACAGCTTGTGGAGGAAGCTCATAAAAGAGATATTAAAGTGATTTTAGACGGTGTATTTAATCATTGTGGTTCATTTCATAAATGGCTCGATAGAGAAAGCGTATATGAAGGAGAAGAAGGATACGAAATAGGGGCATACAAAAGTGATAAAAGTCCTTATAAGGATTATTTTCTTTTTCAGAAGTCTTCATGGCCTGAAAATGACAGTTACGAAGGCTGGTGGGGGTATGAAACCCTTCCAAAGCTTCATTACGAAGGTTCCAAAGAGTTATATGACTATATCCTTAAGATAGGACAAAAATGGGTGTCGCCACCTTATAATTGTGATGGCTGGAGGCTTGATGTAGCAGCAGATTTAGGATTTTCCAGAGAGTTTAACCATACTTTTTGGAAGGATTTTAGAAAGAGCGTTAAAGCAGCGAATCCGGAAGCTGTGATACTGGCAGAACATTATGGGAATCCTAAGGAGTGGTTAACAGGTGATGAATGGGATACAGTGATGAATTACGATGCCTTTATGGAACCGTTAACCTGGTTTTTAACCGGTATGGAGAAGCATAGCGATGAATACAGGAAGGATTTGCATAATAATTCAGATGCCTTCTTTGAAGCGATGAAACAAAACATGGTGCAGTTTCAGACGACCTCTTTATTTACTGCAATGAATGAACTATCCAACCATGATCATTCCCGTTTCTTAACCAGAACCAACCATGCGGTGGGCAGAGTTGAATCGCTTGGTTCTGAAAGAGCGGAGGCAGGAGTTAATAAGGGTATACTTAAGGAAGCAGTCACTGTGCAGATGACCTGGCCTGGCGCCCCTACCATTTATTATGGAGATGAAGCAGGTCTATGTGGCTTTACAGATCCGGATAACCGACGGACGTATCCTTGGGGAAGGGAAGATCAGGATTTGATTGAATTTCACCGGGAAATAATAAAACTTCATAATAATTACAAAGCCTTACGTACTGGTTCTCTACTATTTTTAGACAAAGCTTTCGGTTTCATCAGCTACGGGAGGTTTGCAGCAAATGATAAATTTATTGTTGCAATAAACAATAATGCCTATGAACTCATAGCAGAGATTAGAGCGTGGATAGTTGGAATAAGAGATGATGAGGCGGTATCAACCTTGCTGTCAACGACAGAAGTAGGCTATACTCTCAGTTCGGTTATTTACTATACAGAAGATGGTATATTAAGGATATCTTTACCGCCATATTCATCAGTTATTCTTAAGAACGTGATAATTTAATTACTATGACATGGAGGTACAGGGTGATTAGAATAGCAATTTGCGATACAGATAGCAAGATTTGTGGACAGGTGAAAGATATTTTAAACGTAGCAGAAATTAGGCTAATGAATCATTTTTGTATTGAGGATTTTTGGTCTGGTAAGGATCTATATGAAGTTCTATTGGATGGTGAGTATTTTGATATTATATTTTTGGAGACAGATCTTCAAATAATGAGTGGAATAGAAATCGGCAGAAGCATTAGGTGTGAAATGAAGAATGAAACAACACAGCTTGTATTTATATCTGAAAATGATAAAAATGCTATGCAGTTGTTGAGTGTGAGAGCATTAGACTTAATTATTAAGCCTGTTTCGGAAAAGAAAATTAATACAGTACTGGAGAAAGCTATAAACAGTATTCGAGATTTCAAGAATTTGTTTTTATATAAAAAACGTTTTACAATTTATAATGTTTTATTGGATGATATATTATACTTTGAAAGCAGTAATCGAGAAGTTAATATAATTACAAACAATTATACAGACACATTTTATGATAAGCTTAGTAATATATCAAGTAAACTACATTATTTTATTAAGATTCATAAGTCGTATTTAATAAATCCAAATCATATACTAAAATCAGAGTATAGTAAGATACAGATGTCAAATGGTGTTCTATTACCAATAAGCCGTAAGAATAGAATAGATGTTAGAAACATACTTAATAGAATTGGATTGGATAATAACTATATATTCTAAAAGCTATACTTGATTACAACTTTTGTAACTTCTATAAAGTAATTATTCCTGAAAGTTTCTATAAGAAAGATAGTAAGAAAAGGAGTTTACAATGAATTTTAATATAAAGAAAATGACATTGACTGTGCTAATATTATGTGTACTTTCAGTTTTTATATATCTTTGGCTTCAAGAGGGTAAAACAAAATCAAGATTTTACATGTTTAGTGGATATAATGAAGAGATATCAGTTAATAATGGTTATATTGCTGTTAACTCGAACTACGAGAAAATTGTGGGGGGAACTCTTCACTTTGATATGACATTGCCAAACACTATAGAGTCTTACACAAAAAAAATTTATCTAAAAGATAATGAGATAGAAAAATCACTTTTTTTCAGGTATGAAATTAATTTAAGTGGTGTACAATTTAGTTCAAGTTTATTTAGTAATCTAGATATTGGAGAAAAATATGGGGAACTTAATATAAGTGACATAATAGAAGAAGCTCTTACTGACAATTTATTTTTTACTTTTGAGTATACAACTATAGATGGAGTTACAAATTCAAGTACCATCCACTTAAAAGTTAATGAAATATTATTAGAAGAATAATGGTAATATATGATTAATACAAAATAAGTCATCTGTCCGAGCATTAAAAGATACATCAATAATAGTAACAAAAAACAGAGTCTAAATTAATAAATATTTGTTTTTATATAGTATAATAAAAATCTACTTATGACAAAATCAAAAAAATTATAGAAAACTACTTGCAAACCATAAAATACTATGGTATAATTCTAACTTGTCAGAAAGAATTGTAGATGACTCGTTTCATCTTACAGATGCCGGCGTGGCGGAACTGGCAGACGCACAGGACTTAAAATCCTGCGGGACTAATCTCCCGTACCGGTTCGATTCCGGTCGCCGGCATTAAAAACTTTCAAACAATTTTATATAATTTATGCGGGTGTAGTTCAATGGTAGAACACTAGCCTTCCAAGCTAGATACGTGGGTTCGATTCCCATCACCCGCTTTTTTGTTGTCTAAAATTAGCAATGTTTCATAAGACTAATTCCATCTTGTCCTGAGTATACTATACTGTAACTTTTTAGTTGCTTTCATTTACAGAGGTACTACCTATCTGGAAGACTAAGAGGCTTCTTTTTAGAAAGGACAAGAACAAATGCTGAAACTATACAACAACACCTTAAAATATATATTATTGTTTTTCGTAGGCGGTTATGCTTATTGCGGAGTAGAAATTTTGTTCCGGGGCTTTTCTCATATCTCTATGCTGATAGCCGGTGGAATCTGTTTTATTCTTATAGGCTTACTAAATGAAGCATTTCCCTATAAGATTTCATTAATCAGCCAGATGGTCATGTCAGCCCTTATTGTAACCATTATAGAGTTTGTTGTGGGACTTATCGTTAATGTCTTTATGGGACTTGGTGTGTGGGATTATTCGGAGTTACCTTATAATTTTATGGGGCAGATATGCCTATTATATACAAATATATGGTTTTTACTATCTCTGCCGGCCATATTGATGGACGATTATCTAAAACATTACCTGTTAGGGGAAGAAAAACCTCAGTATAAAATATTTTAAATGTAGCTACCTATAGGATAAAAAATAATAAAAGTTAATATTTTTAGTAGAAAACCCTTATACCATTTAAAGTACACTGTACGGTATAAGGGATTTTTGACATTTCAGGTGTTTTTATGTTAAAATAGCCCTACTTAATAAATAAGTGTGAAGGTATGAATTTGCACTTGTTATTACAGGAACGAGAGACTGGAGCATAACGTGAAAACATTACTGATAGGAATTAATGCAAAATATATTCATTCAAACCTTGCAATTCATTATTTAAAAAGCTATGCAAAGGAATTCAAGGACAGTATAATGCTGATGGAATTTACAATAAATCAATATACGGATCATATTCTGCAAAGCATATATCGTGAAAAACCTGAATTCATAGGATTTTCCTGTTATCTTTGGAATATGTCCATGGTCAAGGAACTCTGTACAGAGCTTCGGAAGCTTTTGCCGGATACAAAAATCTGGCTGGGTGGTCCGGAAGTGACGTATGATTCCTTAAAATGCCTTAGAGACATGAAAGCAGTAGATGGTATTATGTATGGGGAAGGGGAAGAGACCTTCCTAGAACTCTTGAAGTACTATCATTCCTGGTATGGCATAAAAGAACCGGATGAGAAAATATCTATGAATAAGATAAAAGGGATAACCTACCGTGGAAGTGCAGTAATAAAAGAAGATGACAGCTGGGTGGGTAGTGACCAAGAGGAGCTGTTCCAAAACTCTTTTCGAAACGAGTTAGATATAAGTACAATTCCGTTTCCCTATGAAGAGATGGAGAAGTTTAAAAATAAAATCATATATTATGAGACCAGCAGAGGGTGTCCGTATTCCTGTAGTTATTGCCTTTCTTCCATTGATAAGAAGGTCAGGCTGCGAGATTTTGAATTAGTGAAACAAGAACTGTCTATATTTTTAGCATACAAGGTACCACAGGTTAAGTTCGTAGACAGAACCTTTAACTGCAACCGCAGACATGCTCTTGACATCTGGCGTTACATTAAAGAACAGGATAACGGTATAACTAATTTTCATTTTGAAGTTTCTGCTGATATATTAGATAAAGAGGAGTTAGCTTTACTATCTACTCTTAGACCGGGGCTGGTTCAGTTAGAGATTGGTGTACAATCAACCAATGATGCAACTGTAACGGCAATTCGTCGTAAAATGGATATTAGTAAGTTGAAAGAAGCAGTGGACTATATTCATAAGGGGAAGAATATTCACCAGCACCTAGATTTGATTGCAGGACTGCCTTATGAAGATATGGATTCCTTTCAGAATTCCTTTAATGAAGTATATGAGATGCAGCCGGATCAGTTACAGCTTGGTTTTCTAAAAGTCTTAAAAGGTTCTGCCATGGAGGCTGAAAGCCGAAAGTGGGGCATTGTATACAAAAGCAAGCCCCCCTATGAGGTACTGTATACAAACTGGTTAAGCTATGAAGATATCCTTACCTTGAAAAAAGTGGAAGAGATGGCAGAAGTCTACTATAACAGCGGACAGTTCCAATATGCTATAAAATATATGGAACACTTTTTTGCAACTCCCTATAAGCTTTATGAGGCGCTTGGGAGGTATTATGATAAAAAGGAATATGAGGGTATTAGCCACTCGAGAATAAGAAGGTATGAAATTCTATTGGAATTTTTTACGGAACTGATAAGATGTGACAAGGATAAAGAATTAAAAATAGCAGCCTTTCAAGATATTTTAGTACATGATTTGTATCTAAGAGAAAAATTAAAGAGCCGGCCAAGATTTGCTGAGGATTGTAATAGGTATAAGCAAACATATAAGGAATTTTATGCCGATAATGACAAGCTGATGGAATGTCTTAGACTATTTGAAACAAAGGAAATGCCAGAGCAGGTAAAGCCGTATCTACATGTTGAGCATTATTCAATAGACATTAAGCAGACAGTAAAGAAGGGTGAAGTTATTAAAAAAGAGCAGTTTGTGCTTTATGATTACTTGCACCGTAACCCTTTGGATTCTCAGGCAAGAACACTCCTTGTGAATCTGTAAACATAAACTTATGTGTTCATCTTTTCTAGGAAATGGGGGTAAATATGCCAAAGAGAAGAATAACAAAAGCAGAAAGAGAAAGGGTGGAAAAGATATTAGCCCTTTTAGATGCATATTATACGACAGAGTATAAATGCTACTTAAACCATGAAACACCCTGGCAGCTATTGATTGCCACTATTTTGAGTGCGCAATGTACGGATGAAAGGGTGAATATTGTAACCAAAGACCTTTTTGTAAAATATAAGACGTTAGAAGATTTTGCAAAGGCGGATATCAGAGAAATGGAAAAGGATATTCACTCCACCGGTTTTTATCATAATAAAGCCAAAAATATCATAGAATGTGCCAGAACACTGGTTACAGAATATGGAGGAGAAGTACCAAGCGATATAGAATCTTTAACGAAGTTAGCCGGAGTAGGAAGAAAAACTGCCAATGTAATTCGTGGAAATATCTATCATGAACCAAGTATAGTTGTAGATACCCATGTAAAACGTATCTCTGGAAAGTTAGGACTTACGAAAGAAGAAGATCCGATTAAAATTGAATTTGATTTAATGGATGTATTGCCAAAAGACCACTGGATTCTTTACAATCTCCAGATTATAGCCCATGGAAGGACAATCTGTACGGCCAGAAGCCCCAAATGCAGCGAGTGTTTTTTATATCCTTATTGTAAATGGCCGGGTAAAATATAAAGGAAGTAAGGTGAAAAGAACAAATGAATAACCGGATTACAACCTTTGTCTGCTTTGATATTGAAACAACCGGTTTAAGTCCTGACAGAGACCGGATTATTGAAATAGGGGCATTAAAGGTAATTAACGGTAAGATACGAGAAACTTTCAGTGAATTCATAAACCCGCAGATGAAACTGCCGCCTAAAATTGTCAGCCTTACCGGAATAAGGGATGATATGCTCTTTTCAGCCGGTATGGAGGAAGAAGTTATTACTCGATTCCACCAATTTGCGGGGGAAGAATATATTCTTATGGGGCATAACATATCATTTGATTACAGTTTTATCAAAACTGCGCTCACAAGACAGGGAAAAAATTTTGATAGGAACGGGATTGATACGTTGGATTTAAGCCGGAGATTATTACCGAATTTAGAGAGTAAAAGTCTGGGAAGTCTTTGTGCATATTATGGGATAATCAATGAACATGCTCACAGAGCCTATGACGACGCAAAGGCAACAGCATTACTTTATGTAAAACTTTGTAATGAATTTTATGAAATAGAACCGGCTGTTTTTGAGCCGAAAGCTTTAAGCTATAAGGTAAAAAAGAACCGGCCAATAACCGGCAAACAAAAAAATTACTTGATAGATTTAATAAAATATCATAAGATAGATTATATAAAATCAGTAGAAGCTCTCACGCAAAGTGAAGCCTCCAGAATAATTGATAAGATTATCCTGGAGAAGGGTAGAATAAACTATTAAGATTGTATTATACTATCAGCATAATAATTATAATTAAAGCTTGGACAGGGTTTTAAATAAATATTAGGTTAGGACTGCAATTCCTTAAGGTATTTTATAATGTTATCCTTAGAAAGAGATTTTATACCTTCTGCGGTCTGGATTAATGTTTTTATTTTTTCCTTTTGGTTATACTTTATGTAATGCTCAGCTAGAAGAAAATAGTGCTTACTAACGTCAGTATTACACTGTATACCAAATTCAAGAACGGATAAAGCTTCGTTCTCCATAGCATGGTCATGAAGCCACAAGGCCCATTTATAAAGTGTTTTGGCAAGTAGTGTAAAGTTACCGTCACATTGAGATAGGAAGGTAATATTAGCGGTACCGTATTCTAATTTTAAATCGGTATTTGACAATCCGGTTAGATTAAGGATTTTTTTATCTGCTAATTCTTTTACGGTATTCTGGATAGCCTTTAGTTCCGAATCCTCAGTGGCTATGAAGGGAAGAGTATCGATAGGAATATTAATGTAGTTTAACCCGGAAAGGTCTTTCTTACGTGTTACATTGGCCTGCCGTTCTCGTTGTAGGAAAGCCTCTTTTTCCTTACGCAGGTTAAAGGTGGTTTTAGAACCAGAAAAACGGATTAGAAGGTATAATATAATTATAATTGTTACTACAATCAGCATAAAATCATTCCTTTCTGAAATAATAAATAGTAAAGAAGGTGACAAGATGAACTTTAATAACAGAAAAGTAAGAAAAGCCATATCTACTGCTATCATTGTTGTAGTGGTTTTATCTATGGTAGTACCTATTCTGCTAAGCGCAATTATGTAATCCTTATGTGGTTTAATTAGAATATACATAATATATTTTAAAATGTCAAACAACAGAAATATTATCTTGATAAATCTAGGGATTATGTTACAATAAATGCAAGTACGCGAAAAGGGAGGTAACCGTATGAAGAAGAAAATAATAATCAGAGTGATGGTATTTTTATTACTATGCTTATTTTCAATCGGAATAAAAAGTCAGGTGTTAGCAGCTTCTGAGGAAGAAACTATAACGAAAGGTGTATATATCGATTCCGTAGATATTGGCGGTATGACAAAAGTACAAGCCAAAGAAGCCGTTGACCAATATATAGACGATCTTAAAATTAAAAAAATAACCATAACAGTGGACGATGCTTCTGAGGAATCAACCTTGGAGGATTTAGGCTTACATTATAAAGATAATAACTATCTTGATGATGCGCTGTTGATTGGTAAGTCAGGTAATCTAATTAAAAGATACAAGGAATTAAAGGATACAGAAGAGGCAAGTCTGGTTTATAATCTTGAATTTGCATTGAAAAAAGATAAAGTAAAAGATTTCATAAAAGAAAAACTTAGCAGTCATGATGTAAAAGCTGAGAATGCTGCCGTTAAAAGAGAAAACGGAGCCTTTGTATATACAAATCACACAGTAGGAAGAAAAGTAAATATAAAAGATACCTTAAAGGCAATTGAGGATTCGCTTACAGAAGGTTGGGATAAACAGGATATAGCAATCACTGCTGTCGTGGAGGAAGATATTCCTAAATACACCAGAGAAAATGTTGAGAAGGTAAAAACTCTTTTAGGTACTTTTTCAACCACCTACACTACTTCCTCATCAGATAGAGCGGGGAATCTGGCAAATGGTGCCAGACTTATCAATAACACGGTATTGTACCCAGGGGATGTATTTTCAGCCTACGAAAAACTTACACCTTTCACAAAAGCCAATGGGTACTATGAAGCCGGTGCTTATGCCAATGGTAAGGTAGTAGACAGTATTGGTGGCGGTGCTTGTCAGGTAACCACTACATTATATAATGCAGTATTATTGTCGGAACTAGAAGTAGTAGAACGTGCACCTCACTCTATGACTGTTAGCTATGTAAAATTATCCATGGATTCTGCCATTGCCGGAACCTGGAAGGATTTAAAATTTAAGAATGATAAGGATTCTCCTATTCTAATTGAGGTTTATACTAGAGACAGGACGATTACCTTTAACATCTGGGGAAATGAAACCAGAGATACCAAAAGAACAGTTAAGTATGAGTCAGTTGTTTTAAGTGAAACAAAACCGGGTCCGGATGTTGTTACAAAAGATCCAACCAAACCAGAATCTTACCAGATAACAACTCAGTCTGCTCATACCGGTTATGTGGCCGAGTTATATAAGGTTGTATATGAAAATGGAACTGAAGTTAGTAGAACAAGAGTGAATAAAAGCGTATATAACGCATCTCCAAGATATGTAACCGTAGGTTCCATGGTAGAGGAAGAAGAAGTAGAAGAGGAAGAACCATCTACTGAAACTTCTGGAGGTGGATTACAAGAAGGTCCAACTGACGGTACAGATACAGGTAATACAACGAATGAGAAGCCCGGTAAAAAACCTACTGCCAAACCTGAGGATAATAACTCTGATGACACTTCTTCAGAAAGTCAAGAAGAAACAGAATCAACAGAGAGTATTGAAGCGGAAGACGGAGTTTAAGCTTAAGGGCTAACATAAAATTAAAATAAAGGGGCTGTTGCAAATAAAACCTTACTTGTATAATTAATAATACCGGTAAAGTGTAGTAGAGGTTTGCAACACCCCCTTTTCATTATATGGGCTATCATTATATCAAATGAACTATTTGAATTAAGTAAAATGAATTAACTAAAAAACCAGTAAGGAGGCTATATGGACATAGGCAAAGTATCGGAATCAGTATTAAAAAGATCAATTTTAAAACAAATAAAACATAGAAGAGAGGAAGTACTGGTGGGTCCCGGTGTTGGTGAGGACTGCAGTGTCGTGGAGCTAAAAGAGGATGAAGTATTTGTAATCTCTACGGATCCAATTACCGGTACAACAGAGGATATTGGAACTCTTGCTGTACATATTACTGCCAATGACATATCCTCGAATGGTGCTCAGATAATCGGTATTATGCTTACGATTTTGCTCCCGGAGGGAAGCAAGGAATCGGAATTAAAGATTTTAATGAAGGATATAGAGCAGGTTTGTCAATCTCTTAATATTGAAATTATGGGCGGGCATACTGAAATTACCGCAGCAGTTAACCAACCGGTCATAACCGTTACCGGAGTTGGTAAGATGCCGAAATCTCAAATGATAAAAACCGCAGGTATTAAACCCGGCGAAGAGGTAGTCATGACAAAGTGGGCAGGACTTGAAGGAACTGCTATTATAGCCAGGGAAAAGGAAGTGGAATTGCTATCCAGATATACGAAAGAATTCATCGGAAATGCTAAAGATTTTCTAAAACATATATCTGTTGTTCCGGAGGCTGTAATCGGAAGAGAAATGGAAGTAAAAGCAATGCATGATGTGACAGAGGGCGGTATATATGGAGCTCTATGGGAACTTGCAGCAGCTTCAGGGGTAGGGCTTGAAGTGAATCTTAAAAAAATCCCAATAAGACAAGAGACAGTAGAATTATGCGAATTTTTTGATTTAAATCCCTATCAGTTGATATCTAGCGGTGTAATGTTAATGGTTACAGATAAAGCAAATGCACTGGTAGAGGCGTTGGAGAAAAAGGGTATACCGGCAGCAGTAATCGGCAGGGTAACAAAGGGGAATGACAGGGTTGTTTTAAATGATGATGAAAAACGTTTCCTGGCACCTCCTAAAAGTGATGAACTGTATAAAATATGGAAGTAATGAATAGTATGAAGTAAGAGTTTTGCAATTAATCGGTGTATAACAAAAAAATATAGAAAGGATGAGGACGGTTGAAAGAAAAAATATTAACAGCCATCGATAAAAACAGTAAACTTTCTGCCAAGGATTTAGGGGCTATGTTAGGAAGTTCAGAGGAGGAAGTAGCAGAAATTATTAAACAGCTTGAAGAGGATACAGTTATCTGCGGTTATCCGACTTTAATTAATTGGGATAAGACCCAAAGCGAAAAGGTTACAGCTCTAATTGAAGTAAAAGTAACTCCACAAAGGGGACAGGGCTTTGATAAAATTGCGGAAAGAATCTATAAGTTTGATGAAGTGGAATCGGTGTATCTTATGTCCGGCGGATTTGATTTAACAGTAATCATTGAAGGCAAAAGCATGAGAGAAGTTGCTAACTTTGTATCCAGTAAATTAGCACCTATGGAAGCTGTACTCAGTACAGCAACGCATTTCGTATTAAAAAAATACAAAGAACATGGGCTGCCCTTAGTTCATGAAACAAAGGATGAAAGGATGTTGATTACACCGTGAGAAATCCATTATCCAAGTTAGTGGTTAATATTCAGCCTTCAGGAATCCGCAAATTTTTTGATATTGTAAGTGAGATGAAAGACGCTATATCACTTGGAGTGGGAGAACCTGATTTTGATACGCCTTGGCATATTAGGGAGGAGGGAATCTATTCTCTCGAAAAAGGAAAAACCTTTTACACCTCCAATGCAGGACTAAAGGAATTAAAAGAAGAGATATGCAACTACCTCTATCGAAGATACCAATTAAACTACAGCCCTGATCACGAAACCATTGTGACAATAGGAGGTAGTGAGGCCATTGATATCTCCTTAAGGGCAATGCTTGACCCCGGGGATGAAGTACTGATACCACAGCCTAGTTATGTTTCCTATTTACCCTGTGTAACCTTAGCAGGAGGGAAGCCAGTAATTATTGAGCTAAAAGATAAAAATCAGTTTAAATTAACGAAAGAAGAATTACTAGAAGCTATTACAGATAAGACCAAAATATTAATATTACCGTTTCCTAATAACCCCACCGGAGCTATTATGGAATATGAGGACTTAAAAGAAATTGCTAAAATAGTAGAAGAAAAGGATTTATATATTATATCTGATGAAATTTATTCAGAACTTACCTACGGACGAAATCATATATCCATTGCTGAGTTTCCCGGAATGAAAGAACGAACTATTTTAATCAATGGGTTTTCAAAGTCTTACGCCATGACCGGATGGCGTCTGGGTTATGCCACAGGACCGGCTAATATAATTGAGCAAATGATAAAAATCCATCAATTTGCAATTATGTGTGCACCTACAACCAGCCAGTATGCAGCTATTGAAGCATTAAAAAACGGTGATGCAGATGTAGACATGATGCGTGTAGCCTATGACCAAAGAAGAAAATATCTAATCAATGCATTTCAAACGATGGGACTGGAATGTTTTGAACCTTTTGGAGCCTTTTATGTATTTCCTTGTATTAAGAGTCTGGGTATGTCTTCTGAAGAATTTGCAACAATGCTGTTAAAAGAGGAAAAAGTTGCGGTAGTTCCAGGGACAGCTTTTGGTGATTGTGGGGAAGGGTTCTTAAGAATTTCCTATGCTTATTCTATAGAAAATCTAAAAATAGCAATAGAGCGTATAGAACGGTTTGTGAAAAAACATAAAAATAACCAGTAAACGCCAAACTTACCCTTTTATTGTGAAAAAATTAATTTTTATTGTCATACCGGTGATTTTTGTGATAAAATCGTTTTATGAATTACTTAGGAGGAAAGTACTATGGCAGGTTTGAATGCAGAGCATATTAACCCGTTTCTAATTGCAGCTACCAAAATCTTGAAGGATATGTGCTTTGTAGATGTAAAAATCGGAAAACCATATGTGAAGAACACAGAATTTAAGGATGATACAATTATTATAATGATTGGTATTACAGGAGAAATCCGGGGACAGGCCATGATTGCCTTTCCGAATACAGTGGCCTGTGATATTGCTTCAAAAATGATAATGATGCCTGTTACACAACTGGATGAAATGTCAACCAGTGCTGTATGTGAATTAGGGAATATGATTATGGGTAATACTGCAACTATTTTTTCTACCAAGGGAATTGGAATTGATATAACACCACCTACGCTTTGTAGTGGTAATGTTTCATTTTCCAATAGTTTTTCCCAGAATATATGTATTCCTCTGGCTTATGTGGATGGTAATAATATTGAAATTAATGTTGCAATAATGGGATAATATAAGACCGCTGTCATGCGAGCTGAAAGATTGAAAGAAGATTAAATATGAATATTATATTATTTGAACCTGAGATACCTGCTAATACGGGAAACATTGGTAGAACCTGCGTTGCAACCGGCACAAGTTTGCATCTGATAGAACCGCTGGGATTTCAGTTAACAGAAAAAGAAATTAAGAGAGCCGGTCTGGATTACTGGAAAGACTTGGATGTAACGGTTTACGAGAGTTTTGAGGATTTCTTAACCAGAAATCCCGGTGCTAAGATATATATGGCAACAACAAAAGCAGTGAATGTATATACAGAGGTAGAGTATGAGCCCGACTGCTTTATTATGTTTGGTAAAGAAAGTGCAGGGATACCAGAAGAAATCCTTCTTAAGAATAAAAATACTGCTATACGTATACCTATGATTGGGGAGATACGTTCCCTTAATCTATCTAATTCGGTTGCCATAGTATTATATGAGGCTTTAAGACAGAATGAATTTTCAGGAATGAAGCGGGAAGGTCAGCTTCACCGTCACACTTGGGATGAAAGCTTGTAAATAAATAAGATATTGCTGTTTGAAGATGTATAGAAAGATATTAATACATATCTTGGTTGTAATACAAAAGTGAACAGATTATAAAAGCGAATAAGCAGATGCAAGAATAACTTGCATCTGCTTATTTATGTGTTTGAATAAATAAATAGCTAGTAGATTTGTTGACTTTAGCGTTCATTTACTATATTAAAAAGCCTTCTGTTCGCGCTAATGTAAATAAGAATTCGGTACCAACGCCTTCAGTACTGATTACATTTATATTTTCATCGTGAGCAGTTATAATTTCTTTTGCAATGGATAAACCAAGACCGGTGCCCTTTTTATCTTTACCTCTGGAAGTATCTGTTTTGTAAAAACGCTCCCAGATTTTCTTTATGCTCTCTTTTGGTATGCCGATACCATTATCTTTAACAGATACAAAGACCTTATCACCTTTTTCAACTGTGGAAATCTTTATAGTTGAATTGTGATGGCTGAATTTTATGGCATTGTCTAACAAGTTATAAAGTACCTGCTGTATTTTACCCATATCAGCATTTACCAGGGTTTCCTTAGAAGAAAAGATAAGATTTAAGGTTATCTTTTTTTGGGTACAGGTACCTTCAAAGCTCTCCGCTGTTTTTTTGATTATATTATTAATATCAAAAGATACGATATCTAAGAGGGTACCATGGTTTTCAAAACTGTTTAGGGCTAAAAGACTGGTAGTTAACTTATTCAACCGTTCTGTCTCAAAAAGGATAATGCCTAAATATTTATCCTTGAGTTCATATGGAATAGTACCATCTTGAAGAGCTTCTGCATAACCCTTGATAGAAGTCAATGGGGAACGGAAATCATGGGATATATTCGCTACGAATTTTTTTTGGTAATCATCTAGTTTATCCAGTTCTCCTGCCATATAAGACACGGAAGCTGCCAGAGTAGCATACTCGTCCTGCCGCTTTAATTTTAATGGATAAGAATAGTTACCCTTCGCGTATTCCTGTGCGGCTTTATTTATTTTACCTAGTGGATGTAAGGTCAGATAATACAGACCTACAAATATAACAAGCAAAAATACTAAAAATATTAACAAGCATATATTGATGGTATCAATGACATATACGCTGTCTCGTTGTATTTCCTGCAAAGAGGAGTGGATAACAATGTAACCTCTTGTCTGATATTTGTATACTACAGGATATACAACAGTAACCATTGGTTCTGTCAATACACCTTCTAACTCTGTATAATCTGAAAAGGTTTCATCGAAAAAGTCAGGATCAATACTTAGAACATTTACTTCTTCCCCTTCGGTAATATTCTTACTGGTATCAGAAATTATATCACCTTTGGTGTTAACAATCCAGATTCTAGCCTCTAGAATGGAGCCAATGGTTTTTATCTGGGTAGAGAGATAAGGGAGAGAGAGCTGCTTATCATAATAACTAGACATATAATCTGAGGATATGGAGGTAGCCTCATTGTATAACAAGGATTTTTTGTCTTCAATCAGCTTCTGCTCATAACGGTCTAACCCGTAGGTATTCAAGAGAAAGAACATACAGAAAGCAGAGGCTAAGTATAAAACCAGCAATTGAAGCCACAAGTATCGTTTCAAAGTTCTCTTTCCCCCTTTTATCGTCTTAAGATATCATTACAATTATCTTTTTGTTTCAAATTTATAACCGATGCCCCAAACAGTGGATAAACTCCAAGAGGCATGGTCTTTTATCTTTTCCCGTAGTCTCTTAATATGTACGTCTACGGTTCTGGTATCTCCGATGTATTCATAGCCCCAGATATGGTCTAAAAGCTGTTCTCTGGTAAATACCTGGTTGGGATGAGAAGCTAAAAAATAAAATAATTCCAGTTCTTTTGGAGGCATTTCTATGGTGCTGCCATAATAGGTCACGGAGTAGTTGGATTGATTAATAATAAGGTCAGCATAAGAAACATAGTCTCCCGTTTGTTCTGGTGCCGGTGCTTCTGCTTGAGGAGGGGCTGCTGTAACCACTGGATGGAAACGTCTTAATACTGCTTTGACTCTGGCAACCAGTTCTTTTGAGTCAAAAGGTTTGATAATATAATCATCAGCACCTAGTTCAAGTCCCAATACTTTATCGAAGATTTCACCCTTGGCAGACAGCATAATAATAGGAACAGAAGAGGTTTTGCGAATTTCACGGCATACTTCATAGCCGTCAATACCAGGAAGCATCAGGTCCAACAAGATAAGACCCGGCTGATAGGTACCAAATGCCTGAATTGCCTCTTCACCATCATGTACCATCTGTGTGTCAAAGCATTCTTTGGTTAAATAAAGGGAGATTAATTCCGCTATATTAACATCATCATCCACAATTAAAATTTTTTGCTTCGCAGCCATATAGACTCCTTTCTGACTACTATTTAAATTCTACTATCGTAACACCCTGTCCGCCTTCGCCAAAGGCACCTTCGCGGTAAGTCTTAACATATTTGGTTTTCTTTAAATGCGCATGAACGGCATTTTTTAGTGCACCCGTACCCCTTCCGTGAATAACTGTAACTTGCGGCAAATGAGAAAGATAGGCATCATCTAAATATTTATCTAATAACGGCAGTGCCTCGTCAACGGTTTTACCGATAACATTGATTTCGGGGCTGATGGTTGAGGCTTTTGACATCTTTATTTTGCCACTGCCGGTACGGTTAAGGTTTGGCCCGGTGATTACGGGTTCATCAATTAATTCAAGATCACTGATATTAACTTGAGAACGAAGAATACCCATCTGAACAAATAAATCACCCTTGGCGTTTGGCAGACTGTTTACGATACCTTTTAAACCAAGGCTTAAAACATTAACGGAATCACCAAGCTTAAAGTCACCGGCCTTAGAGGTCTTATTATTTTTCTTACCGGGTTTTATAGCTAACTTGGATTCGGTTTTTGATAAACGTTCTCTTAGTGCATTACGTTCATTTTCCATGTCTTTGCCAAGTCCCCCGTCAGTACTCCATTTATTAAAATTCTTAATCGTACGGTCGGCAACGTCTTTGGCTTCCTGCAGAATTTTCCTGGCTTCTTCATTGGCCTCTGCAAATAGCCTTTCTTTTGCGTTATCGAAACGGTTTGATTTCTCTTCCAGCTTACGTTTTAGTTCCTCAATTTCTTTTTTTGTATTACTGATTTCTTCCTGTTCCTTCTCAATTGCAATGCGGCTGTTATTGAGTTCGGCTATTAAGTCTTCAAAGCTCTTATCCTGACTTCCAATCAGGTTTTTCGCATCATCAATTACAGAAGAAGGAAGGCCTAATTTAGAAGAGATGGCAAAGGCATTACTTTTTCCAGGGATACCAATTAAGAGTCTGTACGTGGGGCGTAAGGTCTCAACATCAAATTCACAGCAGGCGTTGCTAACGCCTTCTGTGGAAAGTGCATAGACCTTTAATTCACTGTAATGGGTAGTTGCCATAGTGCGAACCTGTCTTTTGTGAAGATTGGAAAGGATTGCCATAGCTAGCGCAGCACCTTCTGTCGGATCAGTACCGGCACCCAATTCATCAAAGAGTACTAATGATTTATAATTCGCCTTCTCTAAGATTGATACGGTATTCACCATGTGAGAAGAGAAGGTACTTAAGCTTTGTTCAATGCTCTGTTCATCCCCAATATCAGCATAGACCTCTTCAAATACAGCTAGCTCTGACCCGTCAAAGGCAGGAATGTGAAGACCGGCCTGCCCTAAAAGAGTAAAAAGGCCTACGGTTTTTAAGGAAACAGTCTTACCGCCGGTATTAGGCCCGGTTATAACCAACAGATTAAAGTCTTTTCCTAGGACAATGTCAATAGGAACAACCTTTTTAGTATCAATGAGAGGGTGTCTTCCTTTTTTTATATTTACGATTCCCCTGTCATTAAATTTTGGCTCGCTGCATTTCATTTGTTTTGACAGGGCAGCCCTTGCAAAGATAAAATCAAGCTGAGGTAATATCTTGATATTTTGCTCAAGCTGTTCTTTATATTCGCCGGCCTGATTGCTTAACGCCGCAAGTATTCTCTCAATCTCTTCCTGTTCCTTAATCTCAAGTTCTTTTAAGTCATTGTTAAGCTTCACAACTGCCATGGGTTCAATAAAAAGTGTAGAACCGGAGGAGGACTGGTCGTGAATCATGCCCGGAAACTGGCTGCGGTATTCCTGTTTGATGGGGATACAGTAGCGTCCGTTTCTCATAGTTACAATATTCTCTTGTAACAGGGACTTAGAAGTCTGAGAGCTTACAATGGCATTTAATTGTTCGTGTATTTTGTCATTAGTTACTTTCATGGATCTGCGTATGCTTTTTAAGGCAGAGCTGGCATCATCTGCTATTTCTTCTTCGCTGATGATACAACGTCTGATTTCGTTGCTTAATGGGCTTAAAGGCTCTAAAGTGTTAAACATTTCATCCAGGGAATCACCTGTATTTTCTTCTGCAGCTCTGGCACCATAGGCTTTAATTCGTAAGGTGGCATCCAGAACAGAGCTGATATGCAAAAGTTCTCCTGCACCAAGAGTTGAACCGATTTCCAGTCTTTTGATGGATGGACGGATATCATGCACTCCATAAAAACCAAGACTTCCTTTGCGAAAAATACGCGACAGGGCATCCGTGGTTTCGGTTTGTGCTTTTATAATTTCCTCCAGGTTGCTGGAGGGTAAAAGGTTTTTACAAAGTTCTTTTCCAAGGCCGGAGCCTGCAAGAACAATTAATTTATCTATAATCTTAAAATATTCGAGCGTTTTCAAAGCTTTTTCATTCATAAGCTTCCTCCATACATGTATAAAAATATCTATTATTTCCTGCTGATCTAAGAATTAGGCCGCTACTTCCTAATTCTTTATTCTACCTTATTTTGAGCAAAATTAAAACAATAAAATGAAAAATAGAAGAGAATCCCCCTTTTGTTTACAATTCATTCATATAATGTTCATAAGTACATGATAAAATATACCTACGGATTGTCCTAAAGGAGAAAAGAAATGTCTGAAGATAATAACGGTAAAGATGGGAAAGTATACTCCTTTATTCAGGAGCAGGTAACCTCCAAAAAGAAGTTTAAAATAAAGAGAATGTTATATTCCGCCGCATGGACAATTATTCTGGCATGCATATTCGGGCTTGTAGCAGGAGTGGTATTTTGTATCTCAGGACCTGCTATTAATCGTTTGCTGGGGAAAAATGAAGATAAAAAAACAGTGGAGTTCCCCACGATAACACCTGAGGACAATAATAACACTAATCCAAATGGAAATAGTGGAACCGGCGGCAGCGAGGAAGAAGACAGTGATGGAAAAAACGACGGAGAAACAGAGACAGAGCCTAAAACAGAAACTGTTATAATAGAAAAATATATTAACGCTGACATAAAGGATTTAATTAGTATCTCTCAGGATTTACGAAATCTGGTCAGTAAGGCGGAAGCCTCTGTGGTGAAGGTCATTGCCATTAGTAACAGTAAAGATGTATTTAATAATGACTATGAATCAGCTGGTATGACGACGGGTCTTGTAGTTGCTGATAATGGAGAAGATTTACTGGTACTGGTAAGTTATGATAAGGTCAAGGATGCAGCTGACATAAGAGTGAATGTACATGACAGCTTACAGGTTAAAGCAAAGCTTCAGGATTATGATGTAGATTTAAATCTGGCTATAATTGCTTTAAGCCTTGTAGAAATTCCGGAGTCTGTGAAAGATTCCATACAAATAGCAAACTTAGGGGAGTCTTACACGTTGTCTTCCGGTATGTTTATTGTGGCACTGGGAAGCCCCAATGGTTATGTTGGTTCGATGGAGGTTGGTATAGTCACCAGTAAAGGGCTTAGCCTTCCCGTGACAGACAATCGTATTGATGTATTTCAAACGGATATTAATTATAATGAAAACAGTGACGGATTTATCATTAACCTAAAAGGTGAAGTGATAGGCCTGATTACAAATAAATTAAAAGACGAATACAACGGTCAGGTTAATACAGCTATCGGAATTTCAAAAATTAAAAAGATAATTGAAGATATGGCAAATCAGAAGGACAGAAGCTACTTTGGTATAAAAGGTACAGATATGACAGAAGCTGCTCTGTTAGAGGCAGGCATTGAAAACGGAATCTGCATAACAGAAGTGGAAGCAGATTCTCCTGCATTAGCAGCAGGTTTACAAAGTGGGGATATGATATTAACGGTTAACGATATACCCATAATTTCTATGAGTAGTTTTTATAATCAGCTATCCTCTTCTGTGCCAAAGTCTAAGATAAAAATAACCATCCAGCGAATAGTTAAAAGTGAACTTAAGATGCTTGAAGTAGAAGTAACTTTAAGTAAAAAGGTAAACTAATCATGTAAAATAAGCAACATAAAAAAGGAGTACAAGCTCCTTTTTTTATGCCGTTTAACCTCCTGTGCATAATTTAGCGAAAAAGGGCTTACGGGAGATGGTGAGTAAAACCCTTATTGAGGTTGAAAAGAGGGGACGCCTAGGTTATAATAAAGCGTAGACGACGGAAAATCCGGTGCATGCTGGTCAAATTGGTTGTTAAAATAGGAAAAGAGTTAGAAAGGCCGGGTATCTGAATGAGATATATTGGAGAATTAAGAGATGGGGAGATGGTATCAGAAACCTATCTCTGTAAAACAAAACAGACATTAAAGACAAAAGCAGGTAAGAATTATTATTCCATGCTCTTACAGGATAAATCGGGAACCTTGGATGCAAAGATTTGGGAACTATCTTCTGGAATTGACCACTTTGAGGCTATGGAGTATATTCGTGTAGACGGACAGGTGGTAAGCTTTCAAGGCTCCTTGCAATTAAATGTAAAACGTGTTAGAAGAAGTCAGGAAGGGGAATACGACCCTGCGGATTTTGTACCTACAACGGCTAAAAATGTTGAACAAATGTACAGTGACTTATTAAAATATATAGCTAAATTTCAACAGCCTCACTTAAAAAGGCTGGCAGAAAGTTTTTTTGCAGATGATAAAGACTTTGCCCTGCGTTTTAAAAAACATTCTGCCGCAAAAAGTGTACATCATGGATTTGTAGGTGGATTATTGGAACATACTTTAGGTGTAGTGAATTTGTGTGATTATTATGCAAATAACTATCCGATACTTAACAGAGATTTACTCCTATGTGCCGCCATGTTTCACGATGTGGGTAAGATGGAGGAGTTATCTACTTTTCCTGAAAATGACTACACCGATGACGGACAGCTTTTAGGACATATTTATATCGGGGCTGAAATAATAGGAGCAAGGATTCGTACAATACAGGGATTTCCGCCTCAACTTGCAGCACAGCTAAAGCACTGTATTTTAGCGCACCATGGAGAGTTGGAATATGGTTCTCCCAAAAAGCCGGCTATTATCGAAGCGTTGGCTCTAAATTTTGCAGACAATACCGATGCAAAAATTCAGACAATGACAGAATTATTAAACAGCGGAGATGAAAAGGCCACTTGGCTGGGACTTAGCCGTTTATTCGAATCCAACATCAGAAGGACCACCTTTTAAAGGATTATAGGAAGAAAATTCATGATTATTAATAAAAATGAAGAATGTATAATAGAGATTGAAGACATTGGTTCCCAAGGCGAAGGAATCGGAAAATACCAGGGCTATACCTTATTTGTAAAAAATGCTTTAGTAGGGGATTCGGTTCGGGTTAAGGCTATGAAATGTAAAAAAAATTATGGCTACGCCCGGTTAATGGAGATTCTTAAGCCATCTCCTTACCGTGTTACTCCAAAGTGCAGTATTGCAGGAAAATGCGGGGGCTGTGCAATTCAACATTTGGATTATCAAAAGCAGTTAGAGTATAAACAGAATAAGGTAAAAAACTGCTTAGAAAGAATCGGCGGCTTTGGCAGTGAAATCAAAATGGAACCCATCATAGGAATGGAAGAACCCTATTATTACCGAAATAAGGCTCAGTTTCCGGTGAGCAAGAGTAAGGATGGGAAACCACTTATCGGATTTTATGCAGGCGGTACCCACTCCATAATTGATACAGAGCATTGTTACATTCAGGCTGAAGAAAATGTAGAGATTGTTAAGATTATCCGCGAATTTTTAACGGAATATGATATTAGCATGTATGAGGAGGAAACTCATACTGGGCTTTTGCGCCATATTTTAACCAGGGTAGGGTTTGTCACGGGTGAAATTATGGTATGTCTGATTGTTAACGGCAAGGACATTCCTCGTAAGGATATATTGATTAACAGGTTAAAATTAATAAAGGGAATGACCAGTATCAGTCTTAATATTAATAAAGAAAAGACTAATGTAATTCTTGGAGATAAGGTTATTCCATTGTGGGGACAGCCGTATATTACAGATTATATCGGTGATGTTAAATATCAGATATCTCCTCTTTCCTTTTATCAGGTTAACCCCAGACAGACCAAGGTACTGTATGAAACCGCTCTTGATTATGCCGGTTTACAAGGAGAGGAAACCGTATGGGATTTATACTGCGGAATCGGTACTATATCCTTGTTTTTAGCGCAAAGAGCAAAGCAGGTATATGGTGTTGAGATTATACCACAAGCAATAGAGGATGCTAAAAGAAATGCAGAGATTAATGGGATAAAAAATGCTGCGTTTTTTGTGGGGGCAGCAGAAGATGTATTACCTTTAAAATATCAGGAAGATAAAATATATGCTGAAGTTATCGTTGTAGACCCTCCAAGAAAAGGGTGTGAACAAAGTTTACTTGATACCATTATTCAGATGCAGCCCAAAAGGGTTGTGTATGTATCCTGTGACCCGGCAACGCTGGCAAGGGATGCACGTTATCTTTGTGATAGAGGCTATGAGCTGGTTAAGGTACAGGTAGTTGACCAGTTTGCTCATAGTGTACATGTGGAGACGGTTGTACTTTTATCCAACGAAAAGAAAAAGGCATATCATGTTGAAATTGAAATGAAGATGTAAAGAAATTGAGATTGCTTTTATAGCAATCTCTTTCCAATTACAGGAATATATGATAGAATATCAATGGCATAATCAAATGGTGATTATACCATAATTAATGCTTAAGAATAATTGAGAAAGGATGATATGATATGAGAAATAATTTTAGAGTAATATTAACAAGCTTAAGGAGGGCGACTATAATTTAACCCTCCAGAAAAAATTGGAGGATATTAAATGTTTATAAGAAATAATAATTTAACTATTAGAAACGCAACTTCAAATGATGCTTCTATTTTATGTAAATGGTGGAATGATGGAAAAGTTATGGCTCATGCAGGGTTCCCTAATGGACTCGGTATATCAGAAGAAATAATAATTCAACAGCTTTCATGTGATACAGATGAAATTCATCGACGTCTTATAATTGAAGTTGATCGAGTGCCTACAGGTGAAATGAATTATCGAAACAAAGGTAATGGCATTGCAGAAATAGGCATAAAGATATGTGATTTTTCAAAGCAGGAAAAGGGTCATGGAAAGAAGTTGCTTTCAATGTTAATCAATGCTCTTTTTAAAGATTTAGGTTATAAGAAGATAATTTTAGATACGAACCTAAACAACCTTAGAGCTCAACACGTTTATGAAAAATTAGGATTTCAGAAGATACGGGTAAATGTAGAACCGTGGAAAAATCAACTAGGGGAGCTACAATCCTCAATTGATTACGAACTCGAGGAAAAAGACTTTATAAATTATTCTGACTAATTATATACATAAGGAAACACGTCCATTTCGGAGCGTGTTTTTTTAAGGAGAAACGATTGATGAAAGAACATTAAAAAGTATCGTGTTCATTTGCAATCCCGAAAGGGGTTGCAAATGAACTTGCTACTTCGTTGGATAAAGAGAAACACGTTGAGAGGTGCGTTTTATTAACGCGAAAAAGTACAGTGGATTATAATGTTAAGATTAAGATAGATCTGTAATGAGTTGATTTGTAGAATTGTTATCTGATACCGAAAGATTTTTTTATTAACAATAAATATGAAACTATACATTAAGATTGTTGAAATTGATTAAAGAATATATGGTTATAAATAAAGAGCTTCTTCGAAATTTGAAGAAGCTCTTTTAAGCATAGTACATCTTAAATCATACCATAAGTTGTAATTAAAGTCTAGTAATTTTTTTGATACGAAGTACAATGGAATTACCGGTATAAAGGATCCTAACCTAAGGAGGGTATCAAATGATTACAAAGGCAGCATAATATGAAAAAAGGGAGCATATTGACCAACGGGTGTTAAAACGGAAGGATTATTGAGCTACGCAGGACATTCCCTTTTTGGAACAGGTCATCAAAAAATTGAAAGGCATGTGTGTTAAATGAAAAAAGATAGTTCAACGGAATGCTGGAATAACGTAGAGATTGAAGAGTATATAATGAAAGCACAAAATAATGATTTTCGCATGCATTATATTATGCCATATACTTTAAAAGCAATTGGAGATGTAAAGGCTAAGCATATTTTAGATTTAGGATGCGGAGAAGGAGGATATTCAAGAGCACTTGCTGATATGGGGGCAGTTGTTACAGCAGTTGATTGTTCAGAAGCTTTGTTAACTTATGTTGCTGATAGAGCTATGAAAGAAGGAACTAATATTAAGGCGTTGAGGCGGAATGCCAATGAGCTAACTAATATTCAGAATGATGTATTTGACATTGTTTTATGCTCTATGATGTTAATGGATGTGAAAGACCTCGACGGAACATTAAAAGAAATCCATAGGGTAATAAAGCATAATGGAAAGGTCTTTATATCCATTCTCCATCCGTGCTTTAAGCCCAAAGAAAGTAAATGGATATTAGAGGAAGATGGAATTAAGGTAGCTATCAAGGATTATTTTAATCCGACAGAATGGACAGATATGATTAATGGAGTAAATACACCTCTTATATATCGACACAGAACACTCTCCCATTATATTAAGGCATTCAATGAAAATGATTTTATATTGGCTGATATGAATGAACCTATTCCCACCATGGAGCAGTTGAGAAGTTCTTTACGAATTGAATGGCTTAGTAAAATACCTATGTATTTGTTTATAGAACTTAAAAAGAAAGGATAGGAGTGAAAAAAATGATAACTTTACGGAAAATTACACTGGATAATCGGAGGGAATTGTTTCAGCTAAAAGTTACAAAAGAGCAACAACGATTTGTGGCATCTAATTTATCAAGTGTCGCATCCTGTTATGTTTTAACAACGAATGGTAGTTGTCCGATACCCTTTGCTATTTATGCTGATGAACAGATGGTAGGTTTTGTTATGATTGTTTATGGAAATACAGGATATGAACAGCCTGATATGGCAAAGGATAATTACTGTATATTACGGCTGATGATAGGAGAACAATATCAGAATCGTGGGTATGGTCGTGAGGCGATGGTAAAAATCCTTAAGTACATACGTACATTTCCGGCAGGCACAGCAAAATATTGCTGGATACCATATGAGTCAGATAATGTAGTGGCTAAAAAATTATATGAAAGCTTTGGTTTTTGCGATAACGGTGAAGTTTATAATAATGAGCCTATTACAGTGTTAGAATTGTAAGTAGTATTGCTGTATAATAGATTTTTAAGAGTAACCGTATGAACATCGAGAGGGTAGCTCTTTTGTCCAACGAAAAGAAAAAAGTCATAAAGCATTATGTTCATAGTGGCTGAATGAAAGTTGGTAGTTATGTTTTGAAAGAAAACATAGCTATCAACTTTCTTTATATTAGATAGTTAGTACATAACCTAATCTTATCCCTGGCACTGTTAAATCTTATTAATTCTCCCTTTCCTCCAATCACCTTCAAACATTAGAATAAAAAATGGAAAATACAGCAAATATCAGATTGACAATATATGGGATAATTTGTATTATAAAAGGGAAAAATACATTATGGGAGGTATTAGTATATGATAAAAACAAATTTAAAAAGGTTGGGATTATTTACCATTGCTATCTCGCTTGTATTCCTATGTAATCCCAGACAAATTACACTAGCTGAAAAAGTAGGAAAGACAGGACAAGTTGAATTAATGGAGTATGTATATGATACCAATAACCGGCTTGTTGAAATTAAAAAGGCAGGAGTAACAATAGCTGTACTTAACTATGACAGCAATGGCAATCTGTTAGGCATTCAGATTATTTCATAAAAATAAGCCAGAATTTCTTATCTACAACAATTTACATCAAAAAAATACGAAATTAGACCCAACTTTGTGCCTTTGGCTCAGAGTTTGCAGGTATTAGAAAGGACATGGTAATCATATGAAACATAAAAAAATTATAGCTATTACGTTATGTGTAGGCTTATTAGCATCTAGCTTTAGTGGATATTTAACAGGATATTCAAAAAATGAAAAGAACAAACTAACTATTAAAAAATATGATTCTAGTTTGGATAATAGTGGATTAACTACATTACCATCGGTAGATTTAGTTGAAATAGAATCGGAAGCTATTATTCCAGAAAATACACCATACCATAAAAATACATCTATCTCAGATATGGAAGGAGAAATCATGTATAAAGGGACAAAAGTCACACTAAATCCTGAGGGGAAGGATGTCTATAGCATAGGTAAAGAAGAAATTGAAGCCATGATGCAAGAAGGTTATTCAGTGGTAGATATATTTGAAGCAGACAAGATAAGCAATGAGACAGGCATTGCGCCTGAAATTCTGTTGGAAAAAAAGACGGATTCCAGTAAGTCACTGGCAGAAATAAAGAAAGAAATATTAGAAGAGAATCGGGAAAAAACATATGAAAAATTAAAAGACACATACAAAAAGGAATATGAAAAACTAAAAAATAAAAAATTGAAGGAAACTGAAATAATGAATCTCTTGGCCTATGCAGATGTAAATAATATTAAGGTTACAGATGAACTAATCGTTACCTATCAAAAAAGCGGTGAGAAATTATTTCAAAGTACCATGAATGAGAGTAAAGTAAATCAAGGAACGAAAGAAAAATATCAACTATCGGATGCAGAAACGAAAGGTTTAACACAAGAATTAATGAGTAAGCTAGAGCTGTTATCACAGAAAACAGGCAAACCCGTGGAGGAGATGGTGAAGGCCTATTATAAAGGCAATGAGCAAAAAAATAAATAGGGGAGAAGGGTAAGAACATGAAGAGAAAAATTAAAAATATAGTCAGTACCATATTTCTAATGGCAGTCATGTTATTATCGATGGGAAATACCTGCTACGCAGAAGTGGATATTGATGCACTGGAAGGGTACTTAAATGGAGTAGTGACACAGCAGAATATAAATCAGATTAATAATCCTAAATATGCTAATAGAAGTAACACTACAGAAACAATTGATCCTATTACGGGAAACTTAATACTAAGGGAAGCGGATTTATCCTTACCTGGTAAAGAAGGTTTGGACTTAACCATTGGAAGAGTTTACAATTCTGCTCAGGACGAATTTGAAAAGAGAGTCTCTGTAACCTCATCCTCAAGTTCTTATACCCAAACCTATACGGGATATGTAGTTGTGGTATTGTTCTATAATGAGAGCGATGGAACAGTCTATACCAATACAATTGGAACCTTTAGTGACTATGAAGCAGCAGTAGATATATATTATTATTATGCAAATAATGTGGTGAATTGTGTACCTCTTTATATACAAGAGCGAACTACAATAACCTATTATACGGATTACATTATAACTACAAAAAATTATCCGGATAAATACAGCTATTACAAAACCAGATATAACTTGGGGGCAGGGTGGTCATTTTCTTTCCCTTCCGTACAGATAGAGGATTATAATGGACAAAAATATATGTATTATCATGATGGAACAGGAGCTGTATATAAAATAATGGGAACTGTTGATGCTGGAGGCTCAAACTTAGAGGGTTATGAAGGCAAAGATGTTAAGTTTGTGGAGGACAACGGCACCTATGTAAATGAGGATACTGTTTCATCGAAATATAAATTTATTAACTCAGACAAGACGACCGCATATTTTGCCGCAGACGGAAGGCTGTTAGGTATTAAAGACCGGTTTGGCAACCAAATCAAATTCAGGCATACAAACACCCAGATATATGATAAGACGTATCCTATTATCAGTCAGATTGAAGATAGTATAGGAAGAATTATTCAATTTTCCTATACGGGAAATAACATTGTGTTGACAGTAACCGCACCCAGGGAAACAGAGCAAATTACAATTACCTATGAAAGGTATTACCATACAAAGGAAGTTGTTGATGACGGAACTGTCATTGACACCTATGATTATCCGATTCTTTTTAAAGTGATTGATCCGGTGGGCAGGATAACCTATTATGAGGATTACTATTATTACAATAACAATACCTATCCCCATGAAAGATATTCCTACAGTGTGAAGAATTTGACAGCAGCTTCTGCCTCTGCCGACCGGTATTTACTGGGAAGTGTTGTGTATGCAGGAGCAAAAACCCGCTATGAATATGAAAAGGTAATAAGAAATCTTGGAGCGGAAGGGGCAACGGATGCCTACAGAATAAAGGCCAGATACGACCAAGTTCAAAGGCTTGACGGAACCACCCAGACACCATTAGATTGGGCAGGCAATTATAATAGAATTGATTATACCTATTCTGGTGATTATACCGGATATCCTGCTTATGCCAGTGAAGATATATTACCAGCTACCTATCAATTCTATTCAGAAACAACTGCCGGAAATGGTTTAAAAACAAAATATTTATTTAATGGAATAAGGCAGCAGCTTCAAAAGGAAAGCACAGCAGCCAATCATGAGAAAAAGGTTGTAAAGAATCTGGAATTTGATAGTACCTATAAGTTTAAACCTACCAAAACAGAGCTTACAGAATATGCCGCTGATGGTACCTTGGCCTCTATGCTTTATATAGGAATGACATATACAGACTGGGGAGGACTGCATACTTCCACGTTGCCTTTGACCCCATCCCAATATAATGACAGTAACACAAAGGCAAAGTATACAACAACTTATCGTTATGAAGACCCTGCTTATCCGTTTTTTCTAACAAAAAAGCAATATTACCAAAATGATACAACGCTATTAACCGAGAGCTACAGCTACGATTCATTGGGAAGAATCGCAAGTAACACAAATGCAAAGGGAGAGATAACCGCTTACAGCTATTATACGGATGAAGATAACAGCCGGATTGAAGAAGTTACAAAAACCCTTGAAGATGGAAAAACAGCAAAAACTAAATATGTATATGGAAGCGAGGCAAGCTATGCGTACCCTACGGAAGTAATTAACTATTATACCAATGAATGGGGCGCTTATATGGAGAGTAGAACAGGTAAGACTTATGATATGCTCCTTGGACTGGTAAAAACAGAAATGGATGCAGAGTATAAAATAACCAATTATACTTACGATAAGCTTGGAAGACTCACCTCAAAACAATTACCGGATTTCGTAAATAACATCGGAGAATATTATACGGTTACTGAAGAATACTCCTATACCAATGCATATAATTTAGATTATATGGATGAAGGCGGGTACTTATATGGAACGACTGTAGAATCCTATACACGGTATGTGGATAATAATGATGGCTTCCAATCCTACTACAATGTAGTAAATGAATTTTATGATGCCTATGGAAATCTAAGAAACAGTATGTCGTATAATTCAAAATGGATAAATACGGCAAGCTATACCTACGATAATCTTCTCCGGGTTACATCCTCTGTGGATGCAGAAGGAAATACAGTGACAGCCTCCTATAATGCATGGGGTGAGAATAACGAATCAACCGATGCCTTAGGTAATCTATATGTAAGTGAATATGATGTAAAAAATAACAAAATAATGAGCTACTTTGTAGCAGCCGGTAATATCCCGGGCTACCGTGCCAATACAGCCTTAAATACTTATAAGGAAAATTACATAGAGGTAATGCTTGACCAGTTTGGAAGAGCCATAGAAAGAAGGGCTTATGAAAATTGGCCGGCATTAAGCGGAGAATTATCGGAAGTTTACCGGTATGACATTGCGGGTAACTTAATTGGCTACATAGACCCGAAAAAGAACTTAAACGAAGACGGGTATACAAAAACGTATCAATATGATGCATTGAATCAGATGATACAGGTAAAAGATGCACTGAATCAGGTAACCAATGTAAGTTATACCGGGCTGGGTAAAATAGCAGCAGTATCTCTGAAAGAGAATAACAGCAGTCCCACATCCATTACTTTGTATACAAAAACATATGATGAAATGGGTAATTTGATAAGTAAAGCAGGTACCTCCGGCGAAGAAGCTGTGAACACCTATAATGGTCTTGGATTAACAACCCAATCTATAGACAGAAACGGCAGTACGATATTCCAAAATTATGATGCTTTAAACCAATTATATAACATAACACAATTTAATGCCGATTATACAATAGGCGAATTTTATGAATATACCTACCGGACACCGTTTGGATATTTTGACGAGCTGAAATATGAAGATGGTTTGCCCACTGCCCAGAGTCATTACTATTATGACCAAAGCGGACAGGTTAAGCAAAAGAATATCTTTACCGGAAATATCCAATCTAATCTTAAGCTGCAGTATGATGACACCGGCAACTTAGAAAGGCTGGGAGCCGGAGTATTTGACAGTGATTATTTCTACTCTCATTATGGCTATACAGGAGGAAGGCTGACAAAGGTACAGACAAACGGAGCAGTAACTCCGAGTATCTCAGATACCGACAATGCATCCTATGAATATTACCCGGATGGTAAATTAAAGAAGATAACTTATCCGAGATTAAATGACAATTCCCTGCTGACAACGGAATATGTCTATAATGCAATCGGCAGGCTGACTTCTGTAACAAATAAGAAGAACAGCACCATATTATCAAGCTTTGCTTATACCTATGATGCAAATGGCAATATACTAACTGTGAATGACGGTACTACAACAAAGAACTATGTGTATGACAAGTTAAACCGTTTAATTGAAATCCAGCCTGCTGTGGGCAATAAAACAGTATATACCTATGATTTACGCGGAAACCGTTTGACGGTAAGCAGTGACTGGTTTCACCTTGACCTTGTAGATACCACCTACACCTATGATTTGCAAAATAGATTAAAAACAGTTACAAAAGGCAGTACCGTAACCATTATGGAGGCTGCTAATCCGCAGACAGAAAGAGAGACAGTAACAGGTTCTGCACTGGAAGTTTCTAAAAAGGAGGTTCCAGGCATAGGTGCTAAGGAAGAAAGGACATCTGAGATAAAGACAGTAACAGGCTCTGCCATATATACGGCTCAGGGAACGCAAACAACGACTATGGAGTATTACGCAGACGGCTTAAGAGCGGGGAAATATACCGAAGCCGGTTCTGATTTGTATGTCTATGACCTGTCAGGCTATCTGGTGGCAGAGGCCAAAAATGCAGCCACCATTACGGCAAACTATGTATGGGGACCGGACAGAGTTCTTTCCAAAAAGGAAACCGGCGGAGGAGAATATTATTATCTGTATAACGGACATGGAGATGTAGTCCAGATAGTTGACAGAAACGGAAATGTGGTCAATAATTATAAATATGACGAGTGGGGAAATATTCTGGAGAGTAATGAAACCATAAGCAATCCCTTTAAGTATGCCGGAGAGATATATGATGAAGAAACAGGCTTGTATTACTTAAGAGCCAGATATTATGACCCGGCTTTGGGAAGGTTTCTTAATGAAGACAGTGTAGAGGGTCAGGTGAACAATCCTCTTTCCCTGAATCTGTATACGTATTGCTATAATAACCCACTAATCTATATAGACCCTACAGGAAATACAGCGAAAGATTTCTTTACAGGACTTGCTAATGCTTTGGATGATAATTTAACAGGCGGAGCCTTGAACTGGCTAGTCAGTAAAATGCTAAAGGTGAATCATGATTATCGTTATGAAAGTGGAGTAGATTATTATACAGGCCGTGTTGTAGGTGATGTCTTATCTATGCTTGGAGGAAGCGGCTCTATTGTTAGCGGCATAGGAACCATTGTAACTTCAATAACAGGAGGGGGAGCTATCACAGTTTCTTCCGGCGGAACTCTTGTTTTAGGCGGCGGAGCTATTGTTGTAGAAGGAGTTATAGCTGGAACGGCTCAGGTTACATATGGTGGAGTAGTACTGGAGGCATCGGCTAAGAACTTTGGGAATGATTTGAATAAGTTGAAAAGTATGTATAATAAGAGAGGTCCTCAGATAAGTAAAGTCACAGGGCGTATTGGTGACTTAGATACTAGTGGAACTCCTAATTCAACTATAGAACTGTATGATAAAAATGGAAATCTGCTGCAAAAAAGATATTATGATGGTAATGGTAAAGCCTATAAAGACGTTGATTTCTCACATGGAAATGGTGACGGTTCACATACATTTCCTCATGAACATTATTGGATATGGAAGAATGGAAAACCTACAAGATCAAAGTGAAAGAGAGGGAGCGTAGTGAGTAATTTGTATGATGTGATTGTTAATGAATTAAACAATAAATCTATATCAGCTTTGATTTTTTTGTTAGATAGTGGTCGTGAGCTTAGTTTTAAATATAATAATATTGAATATGCTATAACGTGGAATGAAAAGAAAATATGTCTAGAAAATGAAAACCATGATAGTGTACAAAAATTTGATGATGCCTGGAGTTTTATAGAAAATGTACTGGTACAAGGAAAAACATTTCTTGAAGTTTGGAGTAATATTGAACTTTTATATTTATTTTAGTTTATAATTAGTATGTAATTAAAATTATTACTGTAAATGGGGCTGTTGCAAAATTAATTTTTCATATAAGATATTGGTAATGACCCAGAGGTCTAACACCATAGCTTGTTGAATTATCACATTTTGCAACAGTCTCTTTAGAAATGTCAATTATAGGATTGATATAGTTGTCAATATTGAAAAACAATGAAAAACTAGCCATTTTCTTAGATACTAGAATTAGTGATTTTGACTTATATATTTATTCAACTTTTTGTGATTTTATAGAATAGTTAAAAAGTTTTGAGTGCACAGCAAATGAATCAATATAAAAATTCAAGTGCTTAGTGGAAATGACATTCACTTTAAAACTAAACAAGATGCTTTAGATATTATTAAGGGAAGATTGGAAGCTTTAAACAAGAATTAGCTGGTGGCAGAAGTGCGGAAGGGTGGCATTTTGACAACAGTATATACCTATGATTTATGCGGAAACCGTTTGACGGTAAGCAGTGCTGGTTTCACCTTGACCTTGTAGATATAGTACACCTATGATTTGCAAAATAGTAAAAGCAGTTACAAAAGGAAGTACCTTAATTATTATTTGAGACTGCTAATCCGCAGACAGAAGGAGATACAATAGAACAGCTTAGGTTACATATGGTGGAGTAGTACTGGAGGCATCGGCTAAGGACTTTGGGAATGATTTCAATAAACTCAATGAGCATATGACAAATCATGGTAAACAATGGACTCAACGCCGTGGATTTAGTGAGCAGAAAATAATGATGTTATGCAAAATTATTCTCACAAAGTATACCAATCTGGTGGAAAGACAGTGTATGCTAAAAAAAATGGGAATTACTATGATGTTGTTATAACTAATAAAAATGGACAAGTAATTACAGCAGTTGGGGGAAATACTAAATCTCTTAGAAATTGGAGTGATGTTACTAAGATGTTAAATAATCATGGAGGCTATAGTTCTTTACCAACGCATTAAGAGGAGTTTTTTATGCCTAAGATTGTAAATAAAGAAAAAAATGTTATACTTGAATTAAATTTATTAAATAATACTTATCTGGATATAGACTTTTTAAGAGAAGACTTTGAGAATTGGATACCTTTTGATTTCGCTCTATATGTTGAAAATGAGATTTACAGATATCCTCCAGAAAATGGTGCTACCTTTACACTTTATGAATTAAGGAATTTAATTACTCAATTAAATAAAATAATAATATTAAAAAAAGAAAAATTGGAAATTGAAAAGTATTTATTTAGTAGTCTTGAAGGTTATTTTGACTTGATTTTATATGATCCATTGGAAGAAGATGCACTTAGTCTTGAAGTATGGATTAATATGGGCACATTAACAGAAGGAAAATCCTATGGGTATAACAAAGGGTTTCAATTTGATGCGGAATTAAAGCAAGTTAAAGAATTTACAAAACAACTTACAGAACAGTTTAACAAAATACTGAGTGAGACAGAAAGAAACAAATAAAATAGAACAATTCATTACAAAATAATTACTTTACATTAGCAACTTGAAATTCCTTTTGGAAAATATAGAGGAATTTCAAGTTGCTAGTTAATTTAACAGGCGGAGCCTTGAACTGGCTAGTCAGTAAAATGCTAAAGGTAAATCATGATTATCGTTATGAAAGTGGAGTAGATTATTATACAGGCCGTGTTGTAGGTGATGTCTTATCTATGCTTGGAGGAAGCGGCTCTATTGTTAGCGGCATAGGAACCATTGTAACTTCAATAACAGGAGGGGGAGCCATCACAGTTTCTTCCGGCGGAACTCTTGTTTTAGGCGGTGGAGCTATTGTTGTAGAAGGAGTTATAGCTGGAACGGCTCAGGTTACATATGGTGGAGTAGTACTGGAGGCATCGGCTAAGAACTTTGGGAATGATTTGAATAAGTTGAGGGAAGCGAGTAATAAGGGAGGCTTTAAATTTCCCAAATCAAATAGTGACATGAAGAAGGTATTTGGAGTAAATGATAAAGTATTCCATAAGCAAATCAAACCAGAAATAATAAGGCAAATTAATAAAGATCCTGTATATAGCAAAGAATTTAGAAAAATGGGAAATAATCCAGATATTGGGGTGGATGATTTTGGAAATATAGTTCTTAAAGATGTAAGAACTCAAAAAACATTACAAACTAATTGGTCTTTTAAAAGCTTTATACCATAATAAGGAGAACACATATGTCATATGATATAAATGTTTTGTGTATGAATCAAGATAATGTATCAGTGTTGCCATTTGCATCTGAAATTGAATTAAGAAACGAAATTGATTTTCCTAATTTAGGAAGGTATTATTCTGTGTGGCCTTTTATGTGTAAATCAAAAGGAATTTGGTACTCAATTGGAAAAGATAATGATGGTTACTTTAATCCAATGTCAATAGTTGATGCAGACTTTGACAACATCATAGAAAATAGTTATATACCTTATTGGGTTTCAGATGATGAAGTAAAATCAAATATTAAACCGCTGATTGTAAATGCTGAATATAAAAATGATTTTATGAGGATTATTGAATTTTTACTTAAACAGTCTCCCAGTAGAACTATTATGTTTTTGGGCAGATACCAAGGTGGGGAAAAAGAAATAGTATATGGGGTTTTGGAACGCCAAGAGTTTATAAAATTATTAATTCAATCTAAAGTACTATTTAATGTTTGTTACATTATTAGTGATTGTTAATATCAGAAAGATAATGGCTTTTTGTCATAGTGGGGTGGGATTCTTTGAATCCCGCTCCATTACTATATTTAGAAGCATTTTTATGTTTACTTCCATAATTCCTGTTTTTGGGCATGCCAAATAAGCCTCTGTATTTTTTTTGCGTCGTCCAGTTATTATCAGATAGAGCAATGAATGATTCTTGTCTGAAAACGCTTAAAGTTACGGACTCCAAAAGATATTCTTTATAGTACCTTGATTTTATTATTGTAGCCCTCCGTTGGGCCATTGGTATATTTATACTTGAAGGCATTCAGGATTTCTTCGGACCAGTGGATGATGGGCCTGCCGCAAATCATCATTGTAAAGTAACATCAAATCACAGGCTTTCTTGTTTTCCTCCCTTAGTCTAGGATAACGGATTAATGACAAGTTAAACCGTTTAATTGAAATCCAGCCTGCTGTGGGCAATAAAACAGTATATACCTATGATTTACGCGGAAACCGTTTGACGGTAAGCAGTGACTGGTTTCACCTTGACCTTGTAGATACCGGCTATACCTATGATTTGCAAAATAGATTAAAAACAGTTACAAAAGGCAGTGCCTTAACTATTATGGAGACTGCTAATCCGCAGACAGAAGGGAAGACAGTAACAGGTTCTGCACTGGAAGTTTCTAAAAAGGATGTTTCACTCATAGCTGCTGAGGATGAAAGGACATCTGAGATAAAGACAATAACAGGCTCTGCCATATATACGGCTCAGGGAGTTAAGACAACGACCATGGAATATTATGCAGACGGCTTAAGAGCAGGGAAATATACCGAAGCCGGTTCTGATTTGTATGTCTATGACCTGTCAGGCTATCTGGTGGCAGAGGCCAAAAATGCAGCCACTATTACGGCAAACTATGTATGGGGACCGGACAGAGTTCTTTCCAAAAAGGAAACCGGCGGAGGAGAATATTATTATCTGTATAATGGACATGGAGATGTAGTCCAGATAGTTGACAGAAACGGAAATGTGGTTAATAATTATAAATATGACGAGTGGGGAAATATTCTGGAGAGTACTGAAACCATAAGCAATCCCTTTAAGTATGCCGGAGAGATATATGATGAAGAAACAGGCTTGTATTACTTAAGAGCCAGATATTATGACCCGGCTTTGGGAAGGTTTCTTAATGAAGACAGTGTAGAGGGTCAGGTGAACAATCCTCTTTCCCTGAATCTGTATACGTATTGCTATAATAACCCACTAATCTATATAGACCCTACAGGAAATACAGCGAAAGATTTCTTTACAGGGCTTGCTAATGCTTTGGACGATAATTTAACAGGCGGAGCCTTGAACTGGCTAGTCAGTAAAATGCTAAAGGTGAATCATGATTATCGTTATGAAAGTGGAGTAGATTATTATACAGGCCGTGTTGTAGGTGATGTCTTATCTATGCTTGGAGGAAGCGGCTCTATTGTTAGCGGCATAGGAACCATTGTAACCTCAATAACAGGAGGGGGAGCTATCACAGTTTCTTCCGGCGGAACTCTTGTTTTAGGCGGCGGAGCTATTGTTGTAGAAGGAGTTATAGCTGGAACAGCTCAGGTTACATATGGTGGATTAGTCATAGCAACAGCATCTGGAAATTTTAATAATGACGTTAATAATCTGAAAAAGGCCTACTCCGCTCAGAATTCAATAAATAATGTCCTTAGTGGAGCAGCTGAAACTACAAGCAGTAAAGGTGTTGCGAGAAATTATGAAAAATCGGGAGGTTATAATCAAACATTAAGAGACTTTGATAGTCTTAACCCAATAAACGTAAAAAACATTCAAACACAATACGGTCTAGGAAAAGTAGGTAAGCTAAGTGATGGAACAACAGTTGTTGCAAGGCCAGGTAGTAAAACGGGTGGACCAACTCTGGAAATAACTGTATCAAATAATAAAGTATATAAAATAAGATATTAATTTGGAGATAAAATGGAACATTGGACAGAAATTTATAAAAATGTTATACCAGATGGAAAGTATCAAACTCTTGTTCAAAATGGTGAAGAATCTGGTCTGTCAATTAGACTAGAAAGCAAGGAATATACAATAAATATTAATTTCGGTGTAGTAGCTGCATTCAGGATGCTGGATGAAGGAATTTTACTGAATGAAGTATTTTATAACAACGAAATTATCAAATTTAAAAATAACAAATTTGCAAATGTTATTTATAAAATTGAGAATGGAGAATTTGGTAATTTTATAAAAAATGCATGCAATGAACTATATAGTTACCTTGAATTAGAACACTATACAATTGTCACTATGAATTATATAATAGAGATAATATCTAGTGGAGAACCCGATATTAAAGTAAAAAAAACAAAACATTTTGACTAAGCTTTATATACACTCAAATTTGTAAAAAAGAAAGTAAAAATCAAGTTTGGGGACAACATCTTTGGGCAAGAGGGTATTTTTTAGCAAGTAGTGGAAATGTTATAAATAATAAGAGATTATATGTAAAATCAGTAAATGGAAGAATTCTTTATTTTGGAATGTGGGTGAAGGATATGTCATAACAACTATGAAAAGATTACCACGATAAGGTTATTGTTTTATAGAAGATAAGTATTTCGTTAGGTATAAGGGTGAAATTACTAACGCAATACGAAGCCATGAAGTTATCAACATCTTAAAACGAATAGCCATTTAATAAATAATCACAAAAGAAGTATATTTTGTCATTTTCTTTTGTGATTATTTATATATAAGTATTTTATATGATGAATTACAAGTTATTTATCTACATTCTCAGGTGAACAATCCACTTTCCCTGAATCTGTATACGTATTGCTATAATAATCCACTAATCTATATAGACCCTACAGGAAATGCAGCGAAAGATTTCTTTACAGGGCTTGCTAATGCTTTGGACGATAATTTAACAGGCGGAGCCTTGAACTGGCTAGTCAGTAAAATGCTAAAGGTGAATCATGATTATCGCTATGAAAGTGGAGTAGATTTTATACAGGCCGTGTTGTAGGTGATGTCTTATCTATGCTTGGAGGAAGCGGCTCTATTGTTAGCGGCATAGGAACCATTGTAACCTCAATAACAGGAGGGGGAGCTATCACAGTTTCTTCCGGCGGAACTCTTGTTTTAGGCGGCGGAGCTATTGTTGTAGAAGGAGTTATAGCTGGAACGGCTCAGGTTACATATGGTGGAGTAGTACTGGAGGCATCGGCTAAGAACTTTGGGAATGATTTGAATAAGTTGAGGGAAGCGAGTAAATCCGATGGAGATTTTAAGATTAATAAAAAAACAGGGCGTGTTGGTAGTTTAAGCACTAAAGGAGAAGCGAATTCAGTTACCGAATTATACGATAACAATGGAAAACTCTTACAAAAACATTACTATGATAGTAATGGAAAAGTTTATAAGGATATAGATTTTTCGCATGGAAATAGTGATGGAACACATACTTTTCCACATGAACATAATTGGGATTGGTCGAAAAAAAATCCTCGTCAATAGGAGAAAAATATGATGTTTAATAAAATAAGTACTCAAGATGATGTTCAAGAATTAATGAAAAAATTTGGATCTTTTCATGATAGTTGTATTAAAGAATTAAGGTATATTAGTGGAGGGTACGTTAGTAAAGGATATTCAGACCAGAATAGACCAATGTATCCATTAAATTCGAAAAGGAGTGTTAATATTATTTTTCAGAGTCAGAATGCAGATTATTCAGTCATAGAGATGAAATTTGATTATATTCAGAAATTGAATTTAGTACCAAGAAATGAAGATTATGACTGCGTTATTTACGATGCATCACTGGTGAAAATTGGTGATTTGTTCTATTGGAGTGAATGGGGAGATTTTAAGATAGAGGATATTATCAATGAGAATCGAACATGGATATCGTCAAAAGAAGTGCATTGGCGTCAATTACCTGAGGAATTTTTAGGTGATAAACTCATTTATAATGATTTTACTTAATATCTTAATGCCTAGTGTAGATATGCTATAGGAACAAAATACTGAGCGAGACAGAAAGAAACTAATAAAAGAGAACTATTCATTACAAAATAATTACTTTACATTAGAAACTTGAAATTCCTTTTGGAAAATATAGAGGAATTTCGAGTTTCTAGTTAATTTAACAGGCGGAGCCTTGAACTGGCTAGTCAGTAAAATGCTAAAGGTGAATCATGATTATCGCTATGAAAGTGGAGTAGATTATTATACAGGCCGTGTTGTAGGTGATGTCTTATCTATGCTTGGAGGAAGCGGCTCTATTGTTAGCGGCATAGGAACCTCAATAACAGGAGGGGGAGCCATTACAGTTTCTTCCGGCGGAACTCTTGTTTTAGGCGGTGGAGCTATTGTTGTAGAAGGAGTTATAACTGGAACGGCTCAGGTTACATATGGTGGAGTAGTACTGGAGGCATCGGTTAAGAACTTTGGGAATGATTTGAATAAACTCAATGAGCATATGACAAATCATGGTAAACAAAGGACTCAACAACGTGGATTTAGTGAGCAGAAAATTAATGATGTTATGCAAAATTATTCTCACAAAGTATACCAATCTGGTGGGAAGACAGTGTATGCTAAAAAAATGGGAATTACTATGATGTTGTTATAACTAATAAAAATGGACAAGTAATTACAGCAGTTGGGGGAAATACTAAATCTCTTAGAAATTGGAGTGATGTTACGAAGATGTTAAATAATCATGGAGGCTAAAGTTCTTTACCAACGCATTAAGAGGAGTTTTTTATGCCTAAGATTGTAAATAAAGAAAAAAATGTTATACTTGAATTAAATTTATTAAATAATACTTATCTGGATATAGACTTTTTAAGAGAAGACTTTGAGAATTGGATACCTTTTGATTTGGCTCTATATGTTGAAAATGAGATTTACAGATACCCTCCAGAAAATGGTGCTACTTTTACACTTTATGAATTAAGGAATTTGATTACTCAATTAAATAAAATTATAATATTAAAAAAAGAAAAGTTGGAAATTGAAAAGTATTTATTTAGTAGTTTTGAAGGTTATTTTGACTTGATTTTATATGATCCATTGGAAGAAGATGCACTTAGTCTTGAAGTATGGATTAATATGGGCACATTAACAGAAGGAAAATCCTATGGGTATAACAAAGGGTTTCAATTTGATGCGGAAATAAAGCAAGTTAAAGAATTTACAAAACAACTTACAGAACAGTTTAACAAAATACGGAGTGAGACAGAAAGAAACAAATAAAATAGAACAATTCATTACAAAATAATTACTTTACATTAGTAACTTGAAATTCCTTTTGGAAAATATAGAGGAATTTCAAGTTTCTAGTTAATTTAACAGACGGAGCATTGAAGTGGTCTGTAAGTAAAATGCTGAAGGTAAATCATGATTATTGTTATGAAAGTGGGTAGATTATTATACAGGCCGTGTTGTAGGTGATGTTTTGTCCATGCTTGGAGGAAGTGGCTCTATTGTTGGCGGCATAGGAACAATTGTAACCTCAATAACAGGAGGGGGAGCCGTCATGGAAAGTTTGGAGTAGAGAAGTATGTGGAGGACCTCATGTAGAAGATACTACAAACTTAGGAAAGTTCAGTATTGTAAAAGAACAATCTTCTTCTGCTGGAGTTAGAAGGATTAAAGGAGTCATTAATAAATAATATTATTTTAAGAAATTTCAGATAAACAGCTAAAAAGTATAAGTTATTTAACTGGTTATTCAGTGTTAGTAAAAGAGCAAGGTCACACAGTTTCGGCTGTTGTGGCCTTTTTAAAGTTTTATATTATATACAGGAAAGGTATAGTGCGTATTGTGAAGAGTTAAGAGGTTATAGTAAAGCCATAAGAAATCTCTTCACATGGAATTAAATGGTATTATAATACTATATGTTGAATTATAGTAAATATAGTAAAATATAAGAATGAATTTTTTGTTATAGAACGAGAAGTAGGAAAGAGGTTTTATCATTATTAAAGTAATCAAACAGTAGGGAAGAGGATGATATAGAAGGGGGATTGTAGATTGATAGACGAGGAAAACCAATATAGATATATTAGTAACTTAATGCCATTCGTTGAGGGGATGGTACCTCTATATGAAGACGCTAAGCTGGCACAGGAAGAATTATTAGATAAAAACATAGCATACCGATTGTTAAGCAGCATACCATGCAATGCGAGCTAGTATAGCAATAGAGAGCATATAATGATAGTTACTTGATAATGTAATGAGTTAGTGAATGAAAAGAATAGGGAAGGAATAGTATAATGAAGAGAATAGTATTTATCGGGATGATTTTGTGCATGATGTTCGGATGTAGTGGATGTAACACAAATAAAGTGAATGAGAATCCGAAAAACAATGAGGTAGAACAAGAAAATAATAATATAGAAAAACAAGCAGAACAGGACAATACGGAAGTAAAAATTGACGAAGCGTTGCCATCTTTTGAGGCAGAATCCACTCAAACAGTAATAAATGATGTATGTGAAAAAATTGAGTTTAATAAAACCATTGATTTTGATGTTAACCTGGATGGTGAGAAAGAAGTAATATCAATTGATGCACCTGAAGTTACGGATGGCGATTACAGAACAATTTCCATATCTATTAATGATACAACGACAGAAATCGTTGAAGCGGAATCATATGGAGATGCATATCTATTACAAAATGAACAAGGTAATATAGGATTACTATTTGATGTTTGGTGGAGTAATGATGTTAGCAAAACCTATTTATGTAAAATAGATAGGGATAGGAAGATTATTGGAATAGAAGAGATTGAAGGAAATATGGCTGAGAATTCAGTTACAACAAGCACTTTGACAATCGAAAATTATATTAATCTGTTTGGAAGCTGGTATGGAACTTGTGAATATGAAATTACCTCTGATTTGCAATTAAGTATTAAAGAGAATTTTAAAATTAAAAATGAGGATGAAAGATATATTACATCAATAAAAGAATTAGTTTTAGAGGTGAAAGAAGGAGAAACCTGGACAGCGAAACCATTAAAAGAGAATAAAAAATTCTATCCTATAGCCACAGACAATGTGGAATATATGTATTTTATAACAGAAGAGGAAGAAGAGGTTCGTATCAAATTTACAAGAGTGGATTATCAAGTATATGTGAATGATGTTGCAATTGAGGAATTATTTGCTGGAATAGAAATCGCTGGATAGTCTTAGGAGGATAAACATATGTCAGATATAGAGGCTTTTATAGAGATTGCAACGGAAGAGCTTGGATATCTAGAGAAGAAAACAAATGAAAAACTAGAAAGTAAAAAAGATAATGCCGGAACAAATAACTACACCAAATATGGAAAATGGATTGGTTTAAATGGTCAGCCCTGGTGCCATTCTTTTGTGTCTTGGTGTGCAAATGAAGCAGGCATTTCCAGCAGTATTATTCCTAAGACAGGCGGTACTCATACTGGCGCTAACTGGTTTAAAAAACGAGGACAGTTTATCAAACCTTCAAAAGACAATCCACCAAAACGGGGAGATTTAATGTATCATGACTCAGGTGGAGGGAAAGGTCATGTAGGGATTGTAATTGCTTATAATGGAGATGGTACTGTTACAACGATAGAAGGTAATACGAATAATGCCGGAAGCAGAGAAGGAACCGTAGTTACTAAAAAAGAGCGAAAGTTCAGTTATATTTGGGGTTTTGGAAGACCAAAATATTCGGACACCTCCTCTGAGGAGGAAATAAATCCTGGCAAAGAGGAAACGAAAAAAGAAGATAATGCAAACAAGGGAACTAGTGGCAAGGCAAACAATACATTACAACGTGGCAGTAAAGGTAAAAAGGTTGAGGAGTTACAAAAGAACTTAATTTACCTTAAGTACGATCCTAAAGGTGCTGATGGTAGTTTTGGTTCGAATACAGAGAAAGCCGTAATAGCCTTTCAAAAAGCAAATGGTTTAAAGCCGGATGGTATAGTCGGACCTAAAACCCAAGCAATGCTTGATAAATTAGTAAAAGAAAAGAAAATAAAAGATGCAAACTCAAAAAGCACTTCAATTGTTGTAGATGGGGCAACGTTAAAATGCTCAAATGGGATAAATCCGACCAAACTAAAAGTACCTAAGAGTCATGGTGCCAAAATACAAAACAAAAATGAGGCTACTGTCAATGATAATAAAGTAAACATAAATATTATGACCTTTGGACAATGTAAGAAAACAAACAAAGTATGCACTCCTATCATAAGAAATACATGGAAAAATAGTAAAGGAAATTACAAATTAAATAATGAGCAAGTGTTAACTAAGAATAGCTGCCTTGCATGTAATAATTCCGGAATTATTACAATTGAAGATGATGGTCAAAAAAAGGGTTCCACTGAGAAAAAGGCAACGGAGACTGCAACATTAACGTTTAAGACCAATAGAACATTAAAATACGGAAGCAAGGGAGCAGATGTTGTTCAATTACAAAAAGTATTGAATAAGTTTAAATGTGGAAATTTAATTCCAGACGGTGAGTTCGGTAAAAAAACAAAAAATGCAGTGATTGCATTTCAAAAAAAATATGGCTTAAAACCAGATGGTGTAGTTGGTCCTAAAACAAAAGCAAAAATTGCTGAGTTACTAAAAAAGGAAGAGGTCGATCAGAAAAATTCTAATAATAAGAAAGATACTTCAAAGGAAGATACAAGTAAAAAAGACAATAACAAAAAAGATGGGGATGTAAACAAGTACATAGAAAACCTAAGAAAGAATCCGTTAGGTTTTTCAAAAGAGAAATTAGAATCAGTATGTGCGGCAGCAGAAGTGTTGCTTAATGAAAACTATAAGCTTGCATTTGTAGCCGGAATACTTGGAAATATTGTAGCAGAGGGAAAAATAGGACAATTCGAGAGTTCGAATTACAAATCAAATCCTTCAAAAGAGCCAGCTTATCTGGTTTATGTTGATAAAAACTTCAGTTATAGAGAAAAATTTTCTGGTCAGAATATTTCAAAAGTTGGAATTAAGGCGACCTATAAGTTAGCATTAAAATGTAAGGAGTCCGGTTATCAAGGTAAATATGGATTGGGTTGCGTACAATGGACAGGTTCTCGTTGTACGAGCTTAGTTGAGCAGTATAGAAAAATCTGTGGGGAGGATGCCTATCCAACCACTGAAGAATGTGCAAGTGTTGAAAGTAATTTTATAGCAATAGAATTGAAAAGTGACAGTTATAAAGGGGTATATAAAAAATGGTGTAATGAGAATAATGGTGGTGTTGATTCGAATGATAGTGCGCGTTCAGCAGGAAAGATTGTCTGTAAAGAGTACGAAAGACCAAAGGCAGACTCGTCAAAAGAAAGAGGCGAGAAGGCAGTAAAGATCTATAATACAATGAAGGGATAAGGAATAAATTAATGGAAAGTTTATCAAATAATATGCGTAAAAGCATACTACTTACTTTAATAATAACAGTTACACTATTCCTGCCATTTACTAACAGGGGTCGTACCTATGCGAAAGATAAGCAGGCTGTAGAGATTACTTATAATAACGAGCTAAAGAAAGAAGTTGGTTATGGCTGATGAATAAGAAGTCCTGTAATCTATGTATTTAATTGGCTAAGGAGGAAATTAGATGGAAGCAATAACATATCATCAATTAAAAACAAATATACCAAATATAAAAAGAATTGAATCATTAAGTATACAGCAAAACCTAAATAAACATGCAACAATGCGGTTAACAGGAATAATGGATGAAAAATCTATAGATCAATTTGTTGTACAAAATGAAGAAGATAAAGAGATAGAGGTGTACACGGAGGATGAAAATTCAGAGTATAAGATTTTGTTTCGAGGAATTGTTAAAGAGGAGCAAATTCGTTTTGTGCAGGGTATTTGTTATATAGAAATAGTGGGAACATCCTACACCTATTTGTTAGATATTAAGAAGAGAAAGCAATCATTTCAAGATGCTGCAATGTCTCTTCAAGAAATCTTAGCACATATTATGAAGCAATACGCGGGATGGGACGTACAAGATACGATTCAAAGGAAAGAAGGGGTGGGGCAGCTTCTGATACAATACAATGAAACGGATTGGGAATTCTTAAAAAGGCTTGCATCTATTTATCATAAACCAATCCTGCCAATGATTAACTATAAAACGCCAAAGTTAGTCTTTGGAGCAAAGGAAGGTAAAGAGATTGGTAAGCTATCACAGTTTAATTATGTCGTATCAAAAGATTTAGAGTACTATTCCAAAGCCAAAAATAATAAATTACCAGAAATCAAATTAGAAGATACCATTATCTATAAGGTTACAACCAGGAACGAATTTGAGATTGGGGATGTAGGTGAATTCCAAGATAGAATCATATATATTCGTTCAAAGAATTGTGAAATGCATGGTGGGGAACTTCAGTTTGAATATGAACTAACAACAAAAAATGCTTTTTTGCAGGAGGATAAATACAACCAAAATATTGTAGGAACCTCTATCAAAGGAACGGTACTAGAGCGAGTGAATGATAAGGTTAAAGTGCAGCTTGCAATTGATGAGAACAAGCAGAGTAAAGAAAAAGCTTGGGAGTTTCCTTATATGACACCATATTCATCGGAGGGTCATAGCGGCTGGTATTGTATGCCGGAGATAGGAGATACCGTAAATATCTATTTTCCAAGCAAACGAGAAGAAGAAGCAGTTGCACAAAACTCCGTACGGTCTAAGAGTGCAAAAGGAGATAAGATAACAGATCCTGCTGTTAAATATTTTCGTACAGCTGATGGGAAGGAAATTAAATTCAGTAAAGATGAAATCTGCATATCCTGTAAAAATATGTATATTAAAATGACGGAAAATGATGGAATCCGTATTGTTAGTTCAGGTAATCTTAATTTCTCATCAGGGAAAGGAATCACTCTGCAAGCAGAAAAAGAAATTAATATCCATGCAAATGACCAGATTAAATTAGAGTGTAAATCAAGTGAAATTGTTATGAATACAAACATAGATATATGCGGAGAAGATGTTCGTATTAACTAATCAACCGGCTGAGGAGTAAGTTAACTTTATGGAATATTTTATACTACAGCATGATAATCGGCTATTAGAGCCTTTACAGATAAAGAAACAGGACTGTAACCTTTTAACAAAAGAACCTTTTATACTACCTTGTGAGATGGAAGAAAATACATGGATACCTGAATTCTTTGTCCTTAAGGAACTTTTTGAACATTACTTCTTTGTATCCGATCGATTAAAAGAACTACTTGATATCTATAGTAAAGAAGTTGAAGCAATTCCATGTTTTCTGACAGATATTAAACGACAAAGACAAGAATGTTTTTGGAAAATAGAGTTGCCGGAAATATATCATACGATGCAAGAAGACAATGTAAAAATGAGTGATTTGTGTATGGATGAACAACAAGTACAAGGGAGATACCTATTTCTTCTCTCATCAGGTAAAAGGAAATATGGTGTCGTGTCTTTGCATCTAGCTGAACATATGTTACGCAAGAATTATTACGGAATTCTGTATATTCCGGTAAAAGTATCATAGGAGAATTAGTATATGGAGACAATAACTTTTAATGAGCTGCTGTTTGAACTTCCTATAACGTATGAATATATAAAGGAATGCAGCTTGGCTGAAAAAATAAACGAACATGTAAACGTACGCATCCAAGGAGTACTTACAGAAGAAGAACAGATACGAGCACTAGAACAAGTGTCAATGGAAAGTCAGGTTCGCATATATACAGAGGAAGAAGAATTATTTTATGGCATCGTAACCAGTTTTGATATTACATATCTTAATGGTGTAGGTGAATTCGTACTTTGCGCGGCCGATGAATCGATACGCTTAGATATTGTTAAGAAAAGCAGAAGCTATCAAGATATCAATCAAACCTATGCGGCTATTATTAAAAAGACGATAGGAGAGTATTTTGGAGACTTTGCAAATATAAGTCAATATACAGTGTATCCCCAGGCACCTATTATTCAATATAAGGAGACCGATTGGGAATTCATTAAAAGAATAGCTTCCTACATGGGAACCTATCTACAACCGGAAGCAAAAAGAAAAGGAATTCAGATTTATCTGGGTGAACATGACGGATATAAACGTAATCCTGCAATCTATGAATATGTTGAAAAGAGTGAGAACCAAGCGTATGTATCAAAGGAGAACAAGGAGTACATAACAAAAATCAAAAACTGCAAATCAATATGGATTCATGTTTCTGAAAATTATAACATGGGAGATAAGATAGTAATGAAGCAAGAACTCTATACAATTATAGAGAAAACAGCTTGTATGGAAAAAGAACAGCTCTTATTTACTTACCGATTAAAAAGGAGAGAAGATCTTCAGATTTCTATCAACCATAATAAAGCAATGAAAGGAACCTCCTTAGAAGGAATCATATTAGCAATCAAGGATGATAAGATAAAACTCCAGTTATGTATTGATGAAACCCAGGACGAAGAAAGGGCATATTTGTATCCTTTTGCAGTCCCATACACAGCGGAGGGAAACACCGGATGGTATATGATGCCACAGATTGGTGAAGGAGCTTTCTTATATATCCCTTCAGAAGATGAAAGCCAAGGTTATATATCGACAGCAATACATAAGGAAGGGGAAAGCAACCCCTTTATGATGAATGAATCGGTACACAGAATCGGCAGCGAAGATAATAAGTCACTTGTTATGGGACGGGACGAGCTATCCTTTCAGTCAGAGGACAAGGAATTCTTTATTACCATGATGGAAGAAGAAGGTATATCCGTTGTAAGTGACGAGGGAATAAAACTAATGGCAGGGAAGAAGTGCAACTTGCATGGAAATAGAATTAAACTGTATGCGAAAGAGAGAATCACATTGACCACCAAGAAGACGAGTATTAACCTAGATTCAGTGGTGGATATTAGTGGGGATAACCAGAGAAAGAGTGTAGCAGATGAGTTGCTGTATAGCTTGGGAGGCTAAAGCGTAATCGAATAAGAATGAATGGGCTGTATTTACTAGTAGGGCAGTCAATAGTAGAGACATATGAAAGACACTCGTAGTAAGCTGGATAAAGAGATAGGGGGAGTTACTATGGCAGAAAGTGCATTAGAGAATGTGAAGAGGACGCTGGTTCGAAGAAGAGAATATGTAAAAAAAGGTAAAGCATTCGAGGGTGCGAGAGGCTATCAATATAATAAATGGAGTGTGCAGGAAGAAATGAAAGAACTAGCTGGAATAAAAAATATGAATCATAAAGCAAGTACAAGGATAATGAATTCGGGCATCGTGAATATCAAATGTAAGAAGTAAGATATCTAAAGTAATATACCTTTGATAACGACGGTAAGATAGCTCAAAATAGGCTGGATAGAAGAGTTTACGCTGGATGAATTACAACATAGTAAGACAAATAATCATAAGAATGTTTTATAGGTGGAGAAGATAGTAATATCCATAGTGGAGGATTACAATGTTTATTGAAAGAACTACAGTTGCAGAAAAAATAATTGAACTAAGAAATAAGAGGAACCAAATACAGGAGAGGGTAATTTCAGAAGATGATTTAGACAATGGATTTGTTGTTATCAATCAAAAAGTTTATGAAATAGAAGAGATGGCATTGGCAGAAGGGAAATTCACCATGTCTATGCCGACAGAGTTTGGACTTCTAGATGAAAGCCTTGCTGAATCAAAATATCCTAACCTTTTACGACCACAGTACATATATAGTGATAAAACGACAGGTGTTAATATTACATTTACAATCGATGATAAAAAAATAGACGCCGAAGAAGTTGAAGAATTGAAAGAGAATCTTATCTGCATACTGTCAGATTTACACCCAGAGTATGAAATAATAGACGAAGTAATAATACATGGAGACGACTTAACCATAGCGACATTTGGCTTTATAAAGTCAACCCTTGATGGAGAGCTTTATCAAATGATATTTCTTATGTCCCTTAATGAGAAGTTATTATTGGGTGGATTTAACTGTAATGCGCAAGTAAAAGAAGAGTGGTACCCTGTGATTCATCAGATGGTACAGACAATACGACCAATTAATTAAGATATGAATTCGGGTGATTGAATATGAAGCATGAACTAGAGAAGTTTTATATCAATGAAGTTGAAACAAGACTAAGTAACATAAGGAAAGAAATTGAGCAGGAATTAGATGAGAAAAGTGCGGAATGGAAGGAACAATTCTTGCTTGAATTTAAGGTGCTTTGTAAAAGAATTGACCAATACTGTGTTGAGAAATCTTACGAACCCTTCTATCTAATATTTCATCTATTGCGAACCAGAATTCTTGAGCATAACTATCAATATGAAGTTAAAATTTATAATGAAGACTGGTATCTAGAGGACGGAATTTATGTTGGTGACTTTAATGTTGCATTTATATATCATCAATTTGAGAAGCTATGGAAACAGTTAATGTGCGAAAGATTAAGATATGTGAGGAAAATAAGTGAAGCAGATATCCAATTTATTATATTAGAGACAGTAGGAGAATTTCATCAATACATCCTAAGATTTCTTAGAGAGAATATCATAGAAGCAATCTCCACAGAAGAATACAAATCCCTTACAAAAGGGAACCGATTTGTAATAAAGACAGGAGAGTATCTAGAGATAGGAGATTTTATTTTTGTTGAAGAGAATAATAAGGATTATGTAAAGCTTGTCCAGTGGCTAGATGAACATAAAGAAGGCGATGTATATACCTTTGAAGATTTCAGTGGAATAGTAATTAAGGACAAGCAATATACCAACATGGATTTAAGGTATGTCAATTTTAGTGGTGCAAGGTTTGAGAACGTGACCTTTCATAATTGTAAACTGGAAGGAGCAAGATTTGACTTATGTGACCTGGCTACGGTAGGGTTTGATTAAAAATAGAGTCTGCGTATATCTGAAATATGAACATAAAAAACATGGAGACTAATTCCAATGTGTTGCTAGTAAGCTGACTTTCGTATATAATATACTAAAACAAAAAAATAGGAGGCTGTCATGAAACGTAAACCCTTATTAAGGAAGATTCTTTACCTTTTGCTTTTATTCATTTTTCCTTTTGTTCTAAGTGCCTGTAGGCAAAACAGTAAAAGCATGCCGGAAACCACGGGTGTATCACTAAGTGAGATTGTTACAGTGAATTCTGATGAATCTACGAGTGGTTTACCACAGACATCATCTGATGATGAGTCTTCTGTAAATAATGATACGATTACAGCATATGACAATTTCTTAGCAGGAAGTATTAACGCACAAGACTTAAAGCATGAGATAAGTGATGGGGTCGTTACAATTAACGATATTTCTATGGAGCCAGATTTTAAAACGTATTATGCCCTTTTTGATATGAATGGGGATGGAATACCGGAACTTCATCTGCGCCCGATTGCAGGGGGCAGTTATTCCATTTTTACATATCTTGATGGACAAATAGTTTTATGGCATAATGGCCCTGATTATGAATCTCCACTAAACAACGGAGCAATCTTATACGAACGTGACGGAGCAGCACCGACTCATGTAAATTATTATTATTTAGTTTTGGACTCCCAAGGAGATGAGATTTCAAAAGTATATTTCTCAAAATATCACAGCGTCGATGAAAGTGGAACGACGGAAAGTACCGATTATGAAGTGTTTATGTTTGAGGATAAGGAAGTATCCAAAGATGAATGGAATTCACTAACCGATGAATATCTTTCGCATTCATCTGAATTAATCGTATGGAATGAATTATAAGTAAATTCTCCGCAATATATAACAGTGTTATTAAGATATCTATAAATTCCTTTCGTTACGGTACCTACAAGGAGATATACCGGTTTCTTTTTTAAAACAGGTACAAAAATAGGAATCATTAGCAAAGCCACATTTTTCTGCAATTAAATGGATCGGTAACTGAGAATTCTTAAGAAGTTTCTTTGCCAAGGCAATCCTTTGCTTTAGGATATACTGTTTAAAACTGCAATTTACTTGTTTTTTGAAAATATCGCTAAGATAGCACCGATTAATATTAATATTTCCACATACACAATCTAATGTCAACGGTTCATCCAAATGTGTGCGGATGTATGCGATGGCATTTTTTACGTGTTTATTTTTGTATTTTTCCACCATATACTCAGAGCAATACCCATAGGATAAAACTATCTTTTCTCCAACCTCAAGAAAATTGTTAGAGGATAGAGTTTTACGAATTATATGCTCATTCTCGTGACAACACTTATGTAAGCTGACCTTTTCATTTATTAAAATGTAGTTGTATATACTGATATTTAATGAATACAGGTATATCGTCTTTAATTGAAGGTTTCCTTCTTTCTCTAGCAGCTCTGCTTTTTCTTTTAATGAATGAATTGCTGCTTTCGTATTTCCATTATATAAAAAAGTACATATTTCTAAATGGTTGTATAAAATTTCTTCCATCACGTATTCCCTTCTAAAAATAATTAAATTAAATCCAAAATTTTTTAAACATATAACTAGTATAACATGTTATCATGAAAAAAGTTAGATAAAACTAACAAAATATCATATTAGGAAAGAGGTCTTTAATGATGAAGAGAAATATACTATTTCTTTTGATTTTTACAATGCTGATGGCAGCAGTTGCTTGCAGCAAAAAGGATAATAAAACAAATACAGATACAACAACATCGGCCAGTACCAAAAAGGAAGAGGAAACAGCAGGGAAAGAGAATCCTGATAGTCAGACCGAAAGCAGTAGTCAAGAGACAGCTGACAAGGAAGCTTCCGACATAGAGCTAAGTCAGCACAGAGTAATTGCTTCCTCTGTAGCTGTTGTTGAAATATTGGATGCGTTAGGTGTTCCCATGGTTGGCGTACCAACCAGTAGTTATGAATTGCCGGAAAGTGTGAAAGAGGCACAGAGGATAGGAAATCCCATGTCACCGGACATGGAAATCATGGCTTCTCTTGAACCCACAGTAATTATATCGGTTGATTCCCTAACAGAGGAGTTAAAAACGCAATTTGAAGCACTTAATATTCCGGGTAAATTTTTGAATTTATCCAGCTATGACGGACTTAAGGAAAGTATCACAAGCCTTGGTGTTTATTTTGGGGTTGAAGAGAAAGCAGCAGAGCTTATCTTAGAATGTAAAGGCAAAGAAACGGCTATTACAGCGTTAATTGATGGAAAAGAAAGCCCCTCTGTTCTGATTATATTCGGAGTCTCAGGAAGCTTTATGGCAGCAACAGAAAGTACGTATGTGGGAGATTTGGTAAAACGTGTTGGTGCAACCAATGTCTTAGAAGGCATGGGAGGCAGTTTTATTCCTGTTGATATGGAATTTTTAGCAGATAAAAACCCGGAATACATATTATTTATGGCTCATGCAAATCCGGAAGAATCTTTAGAGGCATTTCGAAAAGAATTTGATACCAATGAGGCATGGCAGAATTTTGATGCTGTAAAAGATGATAAGGTAATTGCGCTTGATACAGGTTATTTTGGTATGAGTGCAAATCTGCTGGCAACGGAAGCAATGGAAAAGCTGGTTGGTTACCTATATACAGAATAAGTTGAGAAGTGACATGAAAAAAATAGGTGCATTTGTAATAGTAAGTATTTTACTGGTTTTTGGAATTATTTTTTCGATTTCAGTGGGCAGTGTCAATGTTCCGATTCAGGATATAATAGAGGCGTTGTTCACAAAAGAAACAGGGAGCGTTGGAATTATCAGAAATATTCGAATCCCAAGAGTAATTATGGGCGTTTTAGTTGGAGCAAACCTGTCAGTAGCAGGTGTTTTGTTACAGGGAGTTATGAGAAATCCTTTGGCTGACCCTGGAATCACCGGAATTTCCTCCGGAGCTAGTATTGTGGTCATGCTGATAATGCTATACTTTCCAAAGAATACTCATATGATACCCTTTTATGGTTTTCTTGGAGGAATGGCTGCTTGCTTTATGATTTATTCACTTGCCTGGAAAAAGGGGATTACAGCAGTAAGAATCATTCTTGCCGGTGTTGCTGTAAATGCGATTCTTGGTGGTGTCAGCAGTATGATGTCTATTCTTAACAGTGAAAATCTTGCAGGGGTATTAAATTGGATGAACGGAAGTTTAGGAAAAAAAAGCTGGAATGAGGTTAAGGTGATGATTCTTTATACCGGTATTGGTCTGGTGCTTGCCATGCCACTGGCAAAAAGCTGCAACCTGTTGGCTTTAGGTGATAAAAATGCCAAGAGTCTGGGTATGAATCCTAACTTACATAGAATTCTAATTTCTTTAGTGGCTGTTTTCCTAGCAGGGGTGTCCACAGCTTATGCAGGGGTTATTAGCTTTGTGGGACTAGTAGTGCCTCATGTAGCCAGATTATTGATGGGCTCAGACCACAAGGTTTTACTTCCTTTTGCCGCTATTCTAGGTTCGTTTGTTTTAGTCCTGGCAGACACGCTTGGCAGAACGGTAACCGCACCTTACGAAATTCCTGTGGGGGTTATTATGTCTGTACTTGGTGGTCCGTTCTTTCTGTATCTGTTAAGGAAAGGAGAGAATAATTATGGAAGCTAAGCAACTTATTTTTCAGTATGGTACAAATCCATTTATAAAGAATCTGGATACAAAAATAGAAAAAGGGCAGATTACAACAATAATTGGACCAAATGGTTCCGGAAAATCCACTCTATTAAATCTTTTTGTAAACCAGTTAAAACCGGAAAACGGCAGCATACTATTAGATGGAAAAGAGTTAAGCTCCTATAAACAAAAGAAATTGGCAGAAAAAATAGCAATTGTATATCAACAGAATAATGCGCCGGGTGATATTACGGTTGAGAGACTGGTAAGATACGGAAGGACTCCATATCAGAGTTTTTTTAGTAACAAAGATGAGGAGGAGGACCAGGTTATTGACTGGGCACTTTCGGTGACAAAATTATCAGAGCTTCAGACCAAGAAGCTATGTGAGCTGTCCGGCGGAGAAAGGCAGAGAGCATGGATTGCTATGGCATTGGCTCAAAAGACAGACATGCTGTTTTTAGATGAGCCAACTACATATCTTGATGTTTATTACCAATATGAAATACTTAATTTGGTTCGGGAATTAAATCAAACATTTCAGATGACAATACTCATGGTACTCCATGATATTAATCAGGCAATTCAATTCAGTGATAATGTAATTATTATGAAGAAGGGCAGAATCGTATATGACGGGCCTGTAAGGGAAGGGATTACAGAACGCAGAATTGAGGAGGTATATGGTATAAAATCTATGATACAGTGGTGCGAGCAAAACAAGTGCCCCTACATGATTCCACTTAGTACATAAAATAAAAGGAGATAACAAAATGAAGGTTTTGGTAACATATTCCAGTTTAACAGGAAATACACAAAAAGTAGCAGAAGGTATCTATGAAGGAATTCAAGCAGAGGTTAAAGATATTAAACCGATGAAAGAAGTAACAGAACTTGATAGTTACGATGTTGTTCTGGCAGGATACTGGGTTGACAAAGGTGGTCCCAATGAGGAAGCAAAGAAATTCTTGGAGCGCCTTGAAGGTAAGAAAGTAGGTATTTTTGCAACGCTTGGCTATTGGCCGGATACGGAGCATGGCTGGAACTCACTTATGAACGGGGAAGAAGTTGTGAAAGAAAAAAATCAAGTCATTGCCAAATACATTTGTCAAGGCAAGCTAAACGACAGTATAATTGCCAGGTTTGAAAAGTTACCGGCAGACAATCCCCATGCAATTACAGAAGAAAAAAGAAGAAGATATGCGGTGGCAAAAAATCATCCCAGTGAGGCAGATATTGCTCATGCAGCAGAATTATTTTGCGAAAGGTTAAGTACCAATGTTTAATTCCAGACTGAAAACGCATCACAGTGCTATGGCAGAAGGTGCAAAGTATCTTAAAGGACCGGGTGTTCTAATGGATGTTCTAGAGCAAAAGAATAGTACGAACCGGCAGCCTGCAACTATTTATATTCATGTTCCTTTTTGCAGTAAAATTTGTAGTTTTTGTAATATGCGAAGAAGCTTGCAGGAACCTCACAGTAACTATGGGGACTGGATAGTGGAAGAGATTAGAAACTATGGCAGTTACACGTCGGTTAAAGAGATGGTATTTGATGCAGTCTATTTTGGAGGAGGTACTCCAACAACCTTAGACAAAGAAGACTTAAGAAAAATTATTAGAGCATTAAAGGAATGTTTTCGATTTACAGAGAATGCAGAGTTTACCATCGAAACAACGGTGTCCGAATTGACAGAAGATAAAATAGCTATGTTTTGGGAGGAAGGAGTCAACCGCTTTTCTGTTGGAGTTCAGACCTTTCATGATGAGGGCAGAAGACAGATGAACCGGATTGGCAGCGGTAGACAAGCCTTTGAAAAGCTTAGATATTTAAAAAATGCGGGATTTGCTACGGTAAGTATGGATTTAATTTATAATTACCCTAACCAGACAGTTGGCGATTTGATGGAGGATTTAAAGAAAATAACTTCTCTTGAACTGGGTGGATTTTCTATGTATTCCTTGATTAATATGAAAGAAACAAAGATAGATGAAGCACAGGGACTTAAAAATGATGAAGAGATGTTTTTTCGCATTGCAGAAACCATGGAGAGAAGCGGATACCGGTTTCTTGAGTTGACGAAGATGGTTCGGGATGATACGTATAAATACATTATGAACCGTCATTATGGTGCGGATACTTTACCCTTAGGTGCCGGTGCAGGGGGAAGTATATGCGGACTGGCCATGATGAATCCGATTGATTTAAGGGAGTATCAGACTTCTGTAGCAGAATTTGGGAACCGAAAAGGAATGCAGATGCACCCTGCCTATAAAGACAGCGTAATTTTTAAAGGAGATTTACAAAGGGGCTATCTGCCGAGAAATACAGCATTATACAAGGATTATGAAGCCTATCAGGCAATACTTTCAAAGCTTCTTGCGGAACATTACGTGGTAAAAGAAGGGGAGGAGTATCGTCTCACCCACAAAGGAATCTTTTGGGGGAATACAATCTCCAGGGAGTTGGCTGCTATGACGCAGTAGTATTATAAAAAGAAACGTCTTTAATACCTTTATTTTATATAGCGAAGTAGAAAAAGTTCAGGTTATAAAGGGATTAAAAAATATCTGATATACAAAAAGTGACTAAAAATAGATTCGGCTATTTTTAGTCACAACTTATTATATGCATTATATAATATTTATTAAAACAAGTTTACCCTTTGAATTTTGCTAAAATATTTATAAACAGTAATTATAAAGTAAGTATTAAAAAAGTATAAATATGTAAAAAATAATGGCGTTGACATGGAACTTTGGCATATAATAAAGAAGACCATATGTTTTATCAAGGTTCTTTCCTGAGAAGACTCTCTATTAGGCAATATTAGAGGGAAGAAAAATAAATCAAAGAGGTACAAGCCATGTCAGTGATAACAAAAAAAGCTTTGGCGGCTTCTCTAAAAAAACTTATGGAGAAGAAGCCGATTGAAAAGATTACAATTAAAGATATTGTCAAAGATTGTGAAGTGAATCGCCAGACCTTTTATTACCACTTTCAGGATATCTATGATTTGTTGGAATGGATATTTGTAACGGAAGGTTTCAATGCTTTGGACGGAAAAAAGACCTATGACAGTTGGAGAGAAGGGTTTCTTAAGGTATTTAAATATGTGGAAGAGAATAGGGGATTAGTAATAAATCTATTTCACTCTCTAGGGCGTGAACGTCTGGAACGGTTTCTGTATAATGAGGTATATAAGCTTCTTAAGGGAGTGGTAGAAGAGCAGGCAGAGGGGCTAACGGTAGCAGAGGAAAATAAGGCCTTTATTGCTGATTTTTATAAATATGCTTTTGTTGGAATTATGCTGGAATGGATTCGAACCGGAATGAAAGAAAAACCCGATGCTATAATTGATAAAATTAATAAGTTGATTACCGGAGATATACATAAAGCGCTGCTGAAATATCAAAAATAGTATTCTTAGCCTTGTATTACATTCTATTTAAATTACCATAAAAGAACCTGAGGAACAGGCTGACTGTCTCTTCAGGTTCTTTTGATATAAGAAACTATTGGTCTTCTTTCTTTTCTGCCATTCTCATAAATATTTTAATAATTTCATTAACAGCCAATGGGATAAGTGCAAATACAAGTACAATACCCCAATCACGAAGGCTTAAATTGTGAACTTTAAAAGCATTTGCTAAAAAGGGAATAGAGATAACTCCTAATTGTAATATAAAGCCTACTATTATAGCACCTACCAAATACAAATTGCTAAAAATTCCAACTTGAAAGATAGATTTGCTGGGATTGCGCATGGTTAAGGAATACATTAACTGGGAGGCAGCCAATACAACAAAGGACATAGTTCTTGAATAAGTCATAACTTCTTCCGGGATTTGTGCAGAATTAAGGTGATAGCCGTGTTCTGCAAGCCCAAAGTAAAAAGCGGCTAAGGTCAAGATACCAATGAGCAGACCACCAATAATGGCCCTTAACCCTGCGCCCTTAGCAAAGAAGCTCTCTTTAGGACTTCGGGGGTTTTTCTTCATAACATCTTTATCGCCGGGGTCAACACCCAGAGCAATTGCCGGAAGAGAATCCGTTATTAAGTTTATCCACAATATCTGCGTAGGAAGTAATGGTACGGGCCAGAAGAATAAAATAGAGGTCAAAATGGTCACAACCTCAC